>NZ_JBALNX010000099.1:0-13517 GCF_036962035.1 Bacillus sp. JJ1773 | reverse complement strand
ATGTTGATTTGTTGGACAGATTCCCTTAAAATCATTGAAACCTGTCCAAAACATTCAACAGCTGAGGATAAGGCCTGTTTTATCAAAAATAAAAAACGAAGCTTCCGAAAGGGTGAGCTTTTTATGACGGAATTGATTCATGTTTGGGAAAAGCAGCTAACAGATATTATTCAAGATTTTGGTGAGCAAGTGTCCCTTGATCAGCGGCATATTTTAGTGATCGGCTGCAGCACGAGTGAAGTGGCAGGGAAGAAAATCGGAACGGCTGGTACTGAACAGGTAGCCAAAATGATTTTTTCCAAACTAAAAAGCTTTAGTGAAAAAACGGGCGTGGCTCTCGCCTTTCAATGCTGTGAACATTTGAACCGCGCTTTAGTTATCGAGAGGCAAACAGCGGAGTGGAAAAGTCTTGATGAAGTAACCGTGGTTCCGGTTCGTACGGCTGGCGGGGCCATGGCAACGTATGCTTTTGAACATTTCGAGGATCCGGTTGTGGTCGAACATATTAAGGCGGATGCGGGAATCGATATCGGCGATACTTTTATAGGCATGCATATGAAACATGTGGCTGTTCCAATTAGAACTGCTCAGAAGTCGGTTGGCGATGCGCATGTAACATTAGCTAAAACGAGACCGAAGCTGATCGGCGGCGCAAGAGCGGTATACGAGAGAAAAGCGGAAAATGAGTCATGCCAATAAGGGTATTGTGGGTTCTTTACAAAAGGAAAGTCTTGCATCATGCAGGGCTTTCCCTTTTTAAATTGCTAAAGAATATATAATCTTCTTTTCACAAACAAAACGTGATAATATATAATAGAATTTTCAAAAATGGTAGAGTGTATATATTTTTTTGAAAATAGATGAAGGAAAAGGGAGGCCTGCTAGATGAAGCATTTAGCAAAGCAAGATGAGCTAGTTTTCAAATCCATTCAAGATGAGTTAGGACGACAAAGATCAAAAATTGAATTAATCGCTTCTGAGAACTTTGTGAGTGAAGCAGTTATGGAAGCACAAGGATCTGTGCTAACAAATAAATATGCAGAAGGCTATCCAGGCCGCCGCTATTATGGCGGATGCGAGCATGTTGATGTTGTGGAGAATTTAGCTCGTGACCGTGCGAAGGAAATTTTCGGAGCTGAGCATGTGAATGTACAGCCACACTCTGGTGCCCAAGCGAACATGGCAGTTTACTTCACTATTTTAGAGCCAGGCGATACGGTTCTTGGTATGAATCTATCTCATGGCGGCCACTTAACACACGGCAGCCCTGTTAACTTCAGTGGAGTTCTATACAATTTTGTTGAGTACGGTGTAGACGAAAAGACTCAACTAATCGATTATGATGTGGTTCTTGAAAAAGCACGCGAACACAAACCGAAGCTAATCGTAGCGGGCGCAAGTGCTTATCCACGTGCGATTGATTTTAAACGTTTCCGTGAAATCGCTGATGAAGTGGGAGCTATTTTAATGGTGGATATGGCTCATATCGCTGGTCTTGTAGCAGCTGGCTTACATCAAAACCCAGTTCCATATGCAGATTTTGTTACGACAACTACTCATAAAACTCTTCGCGGCCCACGCGGCGGTATGATTCTTTGTAAAGAAGAATACGCGAAGAAAATTGATAAATCCATCTTCCCTGGCATTCAAGGCGGTCCATTAATGCATGTGATTGCGGCGAAAGCTGTTTCATTTGGCGAAGCGCTTCAGGATGACTTTAAAACATATGCAGGCAATATCATTTCTAATGCGAAGCTTCTTGGGGAATCTCTTCAAAAAGAAGGAATCAACCTTGTTTCTGGCGGAACAGACAATCATTTATTGCTAATTGATTTACGTTCACTAGGCCTAACAGGAAAAATTGCTGAACATGTTCTTGATGAAATCGGCATCACTGTGAACAAGAATACAATTCCATTCGATCCAGAGAGCCCATTCGTAACTAGCGGTATCCGCATCGGTACAGCTGCCGTAACATCTCGCGGATTCGGGGAAAAAGAAATGCAAGAGATTGCATCCATTATTGCTCTTACATTGAAAAACCACGAAGACGAAGGCAAGCTTGAGGAAGCTAGAAATCGTGTAGAAGCTTTAACAAGCAACTTTACATTATATCCTGAATATTAATCTATAAAAAGCTCGGGTCAGATCCTATTGTAATGGGTCTGGCCTTTTTTGGTGATTAAATCCAAGGGGAAAGCGGTTGAAACGGATTTTTTTAGCCCATTATGATAGTTTATCACCAAGATTGGCTGCTTTTTCAGCAAAAAGAAAGATTATCAGCAGATTCGTTACTTTGTCAGCCAATTTCAAAAACCTGCTAATCCCCGATTGATTCTACTCATATTATGAAAGTTCCATAACAATTTAGAATCAAAGTTGCCGTGTGAAAAGTTTTTCTGTAAAATTAGACGAAGTGCAAGATGAAGAAAAATGTCGAAGATAGAATAGCTTCCTTATTGTTGCTAACCCTATTGGAGAAATGGAAAGATTTTTTCGGGAGGTTGTAAGGAAGATTCTTCATTTATAGGAGCATGTCTAAAATAAAAAAGGAGAGATTTTTACATGGCAAAAGTATACGTATTTGATCATCCACTAATCCAGCATAAACTTACATACATTCGCGACAAATCTACAGGGACGAAGGATTTCCGCGAGCTTGTTGATGAAGTTGCCACTTTAATGGCGTTTGAAATTACGAGAGATATGTCATTAGAAGAGGTTGAAATCGAGACGCCGATTAGCATGACAAAATCAAAGGTTCTCTCTGGGAAAAAGATTGGGATCATCCCTATTCTTCGTGCAGGAATTGGAATGGTCGATGGAATCTTAAAGCTAATCCCTGCTGCAAAGGTCGGCCATGTTGGGTTATACCGCGACCCAAAAACATTGCAGCCGGTAGAGTATTATGTGAAACTGCCTAGCGATGTGGAAGAAAGAGACTTCATCGTCATCGACCCAATGCTTGCGACAGGCGGGTCCGCTATTGAAGCCATAAATTCCTTGAAAAAGCGTGGCGCAACCCATATTAAATTCATGTGCCTAGTTGCGGCACCAGAAGGAGTCGAGGCGCTTCAACAAGCTCACCCGGATGTAGATATTTATATCGCGGCCCTTGATGAAAAGTTAAATGACCACGGCTATATCGTTCCTGGACTAGGGGATGCGGGAGATCGATTGTTTGGAACGAAGTAAAGCTTCTTTTTGAAGACGTGCTATTAAATTGCCTATTGTAAAATGGAAGAGGCCGTAAATTTGTTTGGTGATCGGGAATCAAAAATTTAGCCGATTGCCCAGAAGAATATAAGCCTTATTAATAGTGATTGAACTGGTCCTGATAAAGGGCCAGTTTTTTATTAGGAAAACACTAACATAGGAGTGTTCAATGTCAGGGTTTTGTTGAAGTCTCAAGAAAAACACTAATCCCTCACCAAACTCCCAACAATCCCCCGCATATTTCCCCTCTATAAAGAAAACCCTATGAAAAAAGGGTGATGGTCATATGAAAAAACAAAACATTTTCTTACCTCTCATGTTCATGCTATTTTTCCAATCAACCGCATATGCACAAACACTGCATCACCCTCCCATCCCAATGGAATCTTCACAGGACAAAAAGGTGTCCATCATCATTCTGGAAAAAGAAAAAAGCGAGCAGGAAATCAAAAAGCTCATCCAATCTATACCCAAGCTGGAATTACGGCACATTTACAAATACGCTTTTCATGGGTTTTCGGTAAAAGGCACGCAGGCGGAGATTGATCAGCTTTCCAAGATAGCTAGTGCAAAAATGGCCTCACCCGTTCATACGTATAAGGTTCATGCGGACGAAAGTGTGAAAATGATTGGAGGAGAAGAGGTCAGGGGCTTATTTGATGCCAAGAATCGGCGATTAACGGGAAAAGGCGTTAAGGTTGGCGTCATTGACACAGGGATCGATTATACGCACCCAGACTTAAGGGTCAATTATGGGGGCGGTTTTGATTTAGTTGATGGGGATGACGATCCGATGGAAACCCTGTCTTCACAAGGGGAGGGCACCCTCCATGGGACGCATGTGGCGGGGATCATTGCCGCAAACGGAAAAATTCGCGGGGTTGCGCCGGATGCCACCATTATTGCCTACCGGGCACTAGGACCAGGGGGGAGTGGAACCACTGAGCAGGTGATTGCAGCCATTGATCGTGCCATAAAGGATAAGGTGGATGTTTTAAACCTATCGCTCGGAAATAATGTTAACGGTCCTGATCTTCCGATAAGCCTAGCTTTAAATAAAGCAGTGGAAAAGGGGATTACGGCTGTAACGTCTTCGGGAAATTCGGGCCCGAATAGCTGGACAGTCGGTTCGCCCGGCACAGCCTCCAAAGCAATCTCAGTCGGTGCTTCAACCCCTACCTTAAACATTCCATATATAGATATTGCCGGCCAGAGGTTAAGACTCGAGCCTCTTCAAGGATCTGAAGAGTGGGATTTTAATAAATCCTATGAAATCATCAAAGCAGGATTAGGGAAAAAGGAAGAATTAAAGGAGGCAAAGGGTAAAATTGTGCTCCTGGAAAGAGGGGAACTTACTTTTACAGAAAAAGCGATAAATGCCTATGAAGCAGGTGCCGTTGCTGTCATTATTTACAATAATACGAAAGGTGCCTTTTTTGGCAACTTAGAGACGGATGTTTCGATTCCTGTCACGGCCCTGTCAAAAGCGAACGGTGAAAAAGTAAAAAAAGAAATAGCCAAAAACAAAGTATTTGCCAGAACCCATATTATAGAGGAAAAGGATATTCTTGCTGACTTTAGCTCCCGCGGTCCTGTGACCTCCACATGGGAAATAAAACCCGATGTGGTTGCGCCAGGGGTCGCGATTAACAGCACTGTACCTGGCGGGTATTTGCCTTTACAAGGTACAAGTATGGCAGCGCCTCATGTAGCGGGAGCCTGTGCATTAATTAAGCAAGCCCATCCAGACTGGGGGCCTGAGGAAATTAAAGCTGCTCTTATGAATACCGCAAAACCCATTTTCAATCAAAAAGGAAAGCTGTACCGGACATTCGAGCAAGGCTCCGGGAGAATTCAAATCGAACGGGCACTAAAGACCAATACGCTGGCTACGCCTGGATCCCTTCAATTCGGGAAGTTTCAACTCGCTGACAGCCTGCATGAGCACTCAAGCTATGTGACCATCAAAAATATCGGCACAAAAGGTCAATCCTATTCATTTTCAATCCCGCCTGCCGAAAATGGCCTGAGCTGGAAATTTCCTTTATCCTTCTTTTTAAAGCCAGGTGAGAAAAAGAGAGTGGAAGTCAAGCTTTCTGTAGATCCGGAGCTGCTAAACAAAAAGATATATGATGGCAATATTATATTAAATGCGGGTTCACAAACAATCGACCTGCCATATCTTTATGTCCTTGAGGAACCTAATTATCCGCGGGTGATGGGATTTGGTTTAGGAAAAGGGGATAAAAAGGACGTGTATCGCTATGAAGTGTATTTGCCAGGAGGAGCGGAGGAGTTCGGGATTGCAATGTTTGAAGCAGAAAGTCTTCGCTTTATTGGATTTTTAGACTGGAAAAGGAACGTTGGAAAAGGGCAGCTTTTACAGGAAATCGACAGTCAACAGCTTCCGGACCCGGGGTTATATATTATCAAAGTTTTTGCCAAAAAGGCGGGAAAAGAAGATTCCATTGAGTCATATCTTTTCATACAGCAGAATGGCCAATTGGTTGAACAAAATAGCCAAAAAAAAATAGCTAAAAAATGAGCGTAGCAAAACTGCGCTCATTTTTCAATAGATTTCGCGAAAATAAATTATGATAATTGTGTGAACATACCATATTTCCATCATTTTCAATGTGACTTTTTTCACTACAAACACATTGACATTGACAAGTGCCTATTGTATGCTTACAAAGGGTGTAAATGGCAGGGTTTTCAAAATGAAAAAGCAGTCATGGATCCCGTTATTATTGACTTTTTTAGTGATTCGCTAACCGTTCTCTTATACGGAGAGGATGCGTTTTCATGCGTCAAAAAAATCGCAGTCCATTTATCGCAATGGGTTTAATGTCTGCTATTCTTTCACAATTAGTCGGGTCTGTCTTAATTGGTATTTTTGTAGGAAGATGGCTAGACAGTAAGGCAGATACTGAACCGCTATTCCTTATTATAGGATTATTTCTCGGCTTAGCAACAGGAATTTTTGCTATGACTAGATTAATCCAACATTTTTTCACAGGAGAATAAAAGACCATGCCGGAATTTAAACTGATGTTCATCAGGCAACGAAAATACATATTTTTACTGTTGTCCATTTATGTTCTTGGCTGGGGATTTACCTCTTATCAATCTATTTTCCTAGGGCTTATCTTAGGAACATCCTTAAGCTTATTTAATTTGTGGCAGATGGCGAGAAGGGTTGATAAGTTCGGACAAGCGGTGGAAAAGGGAGGAAAGGTGCGTTCCTTAGGGATGGTTTCCAGGATGGCATCGGCCGTTTTAGCGGTGATGATCGCGATGAAGTATCCGGAAAATCTGCACCTGATTAGCGTAGTTTTTGGATTAATGACAGCCTATATTGTCATTATGATAGATTATTTTATTCAATCTTTTCATTTACGTAAATAGTGGGGAAGAGAGGTGAAACACATATGCATCATGAAGCTCCTATAGGTGAGTTTATGGGCTTATCATTTAACTTGGCAAACGTTTTGATGATCACAATTGCAAGTGCTGTTGTATTCATCATTGCACTTCTTTCCACCCGTCGTTTAGCCATGAAACCAACCGGAATGCAGAACTTCTTCGAGTGGATCATGGATTTTGTCAAAGGAATTGTCAATAGTACGATGGATTGGAAAACTGGCGGTAGATTCCATATATTAGGAATTACTTTACTTATGTATATCGCTATATCCAACTTTTTAGGGCTTCCGTTTTCAGTTGTCATTAATGATTATTTATGGTGGAAATCACCTACAGCTGATCCGGTTATTACCCTAACTTTAGCAACGATGGTTGTTGCCCTTTCACATTATTATGGCATTAAAATCAAGGGTATTAAGGAATACGGACGTGATTTTGTAAGACCGATGCCGTTTTTATTTCCTCTTAAAATTATTGAGGAATTTGCCAATACCTTGACACTTGGTTTGCGTCTTTATGGTAACATTTTTGCGGGTGAAATTTTGCTTGGGCTTCTTGCTGGAGGTCTGGCAACCGGATTTTGGGGTCATATTGGGGCCATCATCCCAACGCTTGCTTGGCAAGGGTTCTCTGTTTTCATTGGCGCCATTCAGGCATTTATCTTTACAATGTTAACAATGGTTTATTTAGCTCACAAAGTGAGCTCGGACCATTAATATATATACCTGTTCATCATTATGAACAAACACGAATAAACAAAAAAATATTTATACAATTTTAAGGAGGAACTTAATAATGGGTCTTATAGCAGCAGCAATCGCAATCGGTTTAGCAGCACTAGGTGCCGGTATCGGTAACGGTCTTATCGTTTCAAGAACAGTAGAAGGTATCGCTCGTCAGCCAGAAGCACGCGGTATGCTTCAAACAACAATGTTCATCGGGGTTGCGTTAGTAGAGGCGATTCCTATCATCGCGGTAGTTATCGCGTTCATGGTTATTGGCGGCTAATAACGAGTTAAAATGTTCCAAAATGGCGAAGATCATTCTATGAGAACCTTCGCCTTTCCTTTATGTCTATATTCCTGAAAAATTCGTTTTCATATACACAGAAACTTGAGAGACTCTTGAAGGGAGTGAATCGAAGGTGTTAAATAGCAGTTTAGTATTAGGAGTTGCTTTTAACGGCGGAGATATTTTATTCCAGCTTGTGATGTTTATTGTTTTACTGGCTCTGCTTAAGAAGTTTGCCTGGGGTCCTTTAATGGGCATCATGAAGCAGCGTGAAGAGCATGTAGCAGGTGAGATTGAAGCAGCTGAACAAAGCCGTCAAGAAGCGAAAAAGCTTTTAGAAGAACAAAGAAATCTGCTTAAACAAGCACGTGAAGAAGCGCAAGGTCTAATTGAAAGCGCTAAGAAGCAAGGTGACTTGCAGCGTGAAGAAATCATTACGGCAGCTCGTACTGAATCCGATCGTATTAAGGAATCTGCTAAGCTTGAAATCGAGCAGCAAAAAGAAAAAGCAGTTGCAGCTATTCGCGAACAGGTAGCTTCTCTGTCTGTCTTAATTGCATCTAAAGTGATTGAGAAGGAACTAAGCACGGAAGACCAAGATAAGCTAATTAACGAATACATTCAAGAGGCAGGAGAAGTGCGATGATAGGCTCCACAGTAGCAAAACGCTACGCGTTGGCTCTTTTCCAGCTTGCAAATGAACACCAGCTTCTTGATCAAATAGAAGAAGAGCTTCGTGTAGTTAGGAAAGTAGTAAACCATAACTCCGACTTAAAAGCGGTTTTAAAATCTCCTAAGCTTCCAATGGAGAAGAAAAAAGAAATGATTAAAGATGCTTTTGCATCATTGAACATTTATGTATTAAATACGCTGATGATTTTAGTAGATCGCCATCGTGAAGATCATATTTCCGATGTGGCTGATTATTTTATAAGTCTTGCAAATGACGAAAGAGGCATTGCAGACGCGACTATTTATTCCATTCGCCCGTTATCTGGGGCTGAAAAAGAAGCTTTATCTGCATCTTTTGCAGCTAAGGTTGGAAAGAAATCACTTCGTATTGAAAATATTATAGATTCTAATTTACTCGGCGGCATCAAGCTTCGAATCGGAAACCGAATTTTCGACGGCAGCTTGCGCGGTAAGCTAGATCGTTTAGAACGTCAATTATTAGGCTAAGATTCGTAGATAGGGGTGAAACTCATGAGCATCAAAGCTGAAGAAATCAGTGCGCTGATAAAAAAGCAAATCGAAAACTATCAGTCGGAAATTCAAGTGAGTGATGTAGGTACGGTTATCTCTGTGGGTGACGGTATCGCACGTGCTCATGGCCTCGACAATGTCATGGCTGGAGAACTTGTTGAATTTTCAAACGGCGTTATGGGTATGGCACAAAACCTTGAAGAAAATAACGTCGGTATCATTATTCTTGGACCTTTCACAGAAATTCGTGAAGGCGATGAAGTACGCCGTACAGGACGCATCATGGAGGTTCCGGTTGGAGAAGAACTAATCGGACGCGTGGTGAATCCGCTTGGACAGCCAGTTGATGGCATGGGTCCAATTAACACAACGAAGACTCGTCCTATTGAAGCAAATGCTCCAGGTGTTATGGATCGTAAATCTGTACACGAGCCGCTTCAAACGGGAATTAAAGCGATTGACGCATTAGTGCCAATCGGACGCGGACAACGTGAGCTAATCATCGGTGACCGTCAAACTGGAAAAACATCTGTTGCAATCGATACAATCCTTAACCAAAGAGACCAAAACATGGTTTGTATCTATGTGGCAATCGGACAAAAGGAATCTACTGTTCGTAATGCAGTAGAAATGCTTCGCAGAAACGGTGCATTAGATTACACAATCGTTGTAACAGCTTCTGCATCACAGCCTGCTCCATTATTATTCTTAGCTCCTTATGCTGGGGTAACAATGGGTGAAGAGTTCATGTACAACGGCAAGCACGTTCTTGTTGTGTATGATGACTTAACGAAACAAGCATCTGCTTACCGTGAGCTCTCCTTATTATTACGCCGTCCTCCAGGTCGTGAAGCGTATCCAGGGGATGTATTCTACTTGCACAGCCGTCTGTTAGAGCGTGCTGCTAAATTAAGTGATGCAAAAGGTGCTGGTTCAATCACAGCATTGCCATTTATCGAAACTCAAGCAGGTGACGTTTCTGCTTATATCCCAACAAAC
This sequence comes from Bacillus sp. JJ1773, assembly GCF_036962035.1. Lineage (NCBI taxonomy): Bacteria > Bacillati > Bacillota > Bacilli > Caryophanales > Bacillaceae > Bacillus > Bacillus sp. JJ1773. Next base: position 3,662 of record NZ_JBALNX010000099.1, on the reverse strand, counting down.
GTTATTTCCATTACTGATGGACAAATCTTCTTACAGTCAGATCTATTCTTCTCCGGTGTACGTCCGGCGATCAACGCAGGTCTTTCTGTATCACGTGTAGGTGGATCCGCACAAATCAAAGCGATGAAAAAGGTTGCAGGTACACTGCGTCTTGACCTTGCTTCTTACCGTGAGCTAGAATCATTTGCCCAATTCGGTTCTGACCTTGATAAAGCAACACAAGCGAAATTAAACCGTGGTGCCCGTACAGTTGAGGTTCTTAAGCAGGATCTAAACAAGCCGTTAAAAGTTGAGAAGCAAGTTGCGATTCTTTACGCACTTACTCGCGGCTTCCTAGATGATATTCCTGTACATGATATTCGTCGTTTCGAATCTGAGCTACATGCATGGTTAGACCATAACCGCAAAGATTTGTTAGACCATATCGTTACAACAAAGGATCTTCCTGCAGATGACGATATGGGTGCTGCCATCAATGAATTCAAGAAAACATTCGCGGCATCTGAAAAATAGAATTTCTCTATTATAGGGGTCTGACATTAGGAAAGCAGAAAGTGCCTGGAAATATCTAGGTGCTCTCTGCTGGACATTCTTTGAAAAAGGGTGGTGAGAACCTGTGGCATCATTACGTGATATAAAAACTCGTATTACTTCTACGAAGAAAACGAGCCAAATTACAAAAGCAATGCAAATGGTATCTGCTGCGAAAATGAGCCGTGCAGAAATGAATGCAAAATCATTCGTTCCCTACATGGAAAAAATTCAAGAGGTTACTGCCTCCATCGCAATTGGAAGCAAGGATTCAAATCATCCAATGCTAACAAGCCGACCAGTGAAGAAAACGGGCTACTTAGTCATCACATCTGATCGTGGTCTTGCTGGAGCTTTTAACAGTAACGTTTTAAGGCATGTATACCAAACAATTCAACAACGCCATAAATCAAATGATGAATATGCAATCATTGCCATCGGCCGTAATGGACGTGACTTCTTTAAAAAGCGCGGCATGAATGTCATTCTTGACATTGTAGCTGTTGCTGATCAGCCTGAATTTGCTGAGATTAAGGATATTACGAGCAAAACGGTTGGCATGTTTACGGATGAAACATTTGATGAATTATATATGTACTATAACCACTACGTCAGTGCAATTCAACAGGATGTAACCGAGAAGAAGCTGCTTCCTTTAACGGATATTTCAACTTCAACAAAGCTTACATCTTATGAATTTGAACCGTCAGCAGAAGAAATTCTAGAAGTATTGCTCCCACAATATGCAGAAAGCTTAATTTACGGAGCCCTTTTAGATAGTAAAGCTTCTGAGCATGCCGCAAGGATGACGGCTATGAAGAGTGCCACGGATAATGCGAATGAGCTTATTAAATCTCTAAGCCTAAGCTACAATCGTGCTCGTCAAGCAGCCATTACGCAAGAGATCACAGAGATCGTTGGCGGAGCAGCTGCGCTAGAATAGTAATAAAACACTTTCTTAACTTAAATATATTTGGCATCTGCTCCCGAATTAAGTTTGGGCGAGGCGCCAACGCATTTCTTTATTAGGAGGGAAAAAGATGAACAAAGGACGCGTTCTTCAAGTTATGGGTCCGGTTGTTGACGTAAAGTTCGAAAGCGGTCAGCTTCCTGAGATCTATAATGCATTGACAATCGTAAATCAAGCGCGTAACGAATCTGAAGTTAACATCAATTTAACCCTTGAAGTTGCTCTTCATTTAGGTGATGATACCGTTCGTACCATTGCGATGTCTTCAACTGACGGCTTAACGCGCGGCAGTGAAGTAGTAGACACGGGTGCTCCTATTTCTGTTCCTGTTGGGGACGTAACTCTTGGTCGTGTATTTAACGTATTAGGTGATAATATTGACCTTGACGCACCAATTCCTGCAGAAGCACGCCGCGATTCCATCCACAGAGAAGCGCCGAAATTCGAGCAGCTATCAACTGAGGTTGAAATTCTTGAAACTGGAATTAAAGTAGTAGACCTTCTTGCACCATATATTAAAGGTGGAAAAATCGGTCTATTCGGTGGTGCCGGTGTAGGTAAAACCGTTTTAATCCAGGAATTAATCAATAACATCGCTCAAGAGCACGGCGGTATTTCCGTATTCGCTGGTGTAGGTGAGCGTACTCGTGAAGGTAACGACCTTTATCATGAAATGACAGATTCAGGCGTTATTAAGAAAACAGCGATGGTATTCGGTCAGATGAACGAGCCGCCTGGCGCACGTATGCGTGTTGCTTTAACTGGTTTGACAATGGCAGAATATTTCCGTGATGACCAAGGACAAGACGTTCTTTTCTTCATGGATAACATTTTCCGTTTCACACAAGCAGGTTCTGAGGTTTCTGCCCTATTAGGCCGTATGCCTTCTGCGGTAGGTTATCAGCCGACACTTGCTACTGAAATGGGTAAATTACAAGAACGTATTACATCAACGAACGTTGGTTCTGTAACTTCAATCCAAGCGATTTACGTACCAGCCGATGACTATACGGATCCAGCTCCAGCAACAACTTTCGCTCACTTAGATGCAACAACGAACCTTGAGCGTAAGCTTTCTGAGATGGGTATCTATCCAGCTGTGGATCCACTAGCTTCAACATCTCGTGCATTGTCAGCAGAGATTGTTGGAGATGAGCACTATCAAGTGGCTACTCAAGTACAGCAAACATTACAGCGTTATAAAGAATTACAAGATATTATCGCGATCCTTGGTATGGATGAGCTTGCAGACGAAGACAAGTTGATCGTTGCCCGTGCGCGTCGTATCCAGTTCTTCTTATCACAAAACTTCCACGTTGCTGAACAGTTTACTGGTCAGCCAGGATCATACGTACCTGTTAAAGAAACAGTTAATGGTTTCAAAGAAATTCTTGAAGGAAAATATGACCACCTTCCAGAAGATGCATTCCGTCTCGTCGGCCGTATCGAAGAGGTTATCGAGAAAGCAAAGAACATGGGCGTAGAGGTCTAATTTCGGTCCAGGAGGGTAAAAAATGAAGACGATTAAAGTCAGTGTTGTTACTCCCGATGGCCCGGTGTATGAATCAGATGTGGAAATGGTAAGCACAAAAGCTCAAAGCGGTGAGCTTGGAATTTTACCTGGCCATATTCCAATGGTTGCACCGTTACAAATTGGAGCTGTCCGTTTAAAAAACGGCGGAAATACAGATTTCGTAGCAGTTAGCGGCGGCTTTCTTGAAGTTCGCCCTGACAAAGTCTCGATTTTAGCACAATCAGCTGAACAAGCAGACAGCATTGATATCGAGCGTGCCGTCCGCGCCAAAGAACGTGCTGAGCAGCGCCTCAACGACCAAAAGCGCGACAACGTCGACTTCAAACGAGCTGAACTCGCTCTTCAACGTGCCATCAATCGTATCAAAGTTTCAGAAAAACACTTCTAATCATGTTACCAAACACTCTTCAGCTGCGGCTGGGGGGTGTTTTTTGTTGTATAGGTCGCGCGGAAGTTTTTTTTGCTGCTTTTGGGGGGCTGTATGTAGTAAAAAGAGTATTATATCGCCGTTTAGATTTTTAAGTGAGTGGTTAAGGAAGTTAAGATTGCTTTATAACATCCTTTGGGTAGAAAAAAGAGTAGTGAAGGTAGTTAAGAAAGGTTTATAAAACCCTTCGGGTAGAAAAA
>NZ_JBALNX010000098.1:0-12161 GCF_036962035.1 Bacillus sp. JJ1773 | reverse complement strand
ACTTGTTCAACAATCGGGCGCGTTTATTGGGGAACGCGTCTTTTTTATGGAAAGGCCATACTGCTTGGGGGTTAATTAGATATGAATGTAAACAAATAAAGAATTTGAAGAAGTGTACTTAAAGTAAGGGCAAATTGGTTGAAGAAGGAGTGTTGAAATTGTTAAATTTTAAGTAACTGATAGTTGGCTAATGAGAGGAATGGACTAAATGACTAAAGAAATGTTTGTGAAAATAAGTGATTGTAAACTATATGCTAAATTGGTAGGAGAAAATAATGGAAAACCAACAGTCATAATGGACGCTGGATATGGAGATTTTTCCAAGGCTTGGGATTCAGTAATTGGGGATATTTCAATGCTCACTAATGTTCTAATTTATGATAGAGCAGGACTTGGGAAAAGTGAAACAAGTTCTAACCCCAGAACCAGCCGTGAGATGGTAAAAGAATTAAAGGAACTTCTTATTGAAGCCGATATTAGACCTCCCTACATATTAGTCGGTCATTCATTTGGTGGAGTTAATATGCGGATGTATGCAACTAAATATCATAATGAAGTTTGTGGACTTGTCTTGGTTGACTCTACGCATGAAGATTACAGAGAAAGATTTCTCCCAACGATGTCCCTAGATTTTCAACAAGCATACAACAAGCAATTCGTTTATGAAGGCAATTATGATGAATTTATGGAAAGCCTAAAGCAGTTAAAAGAAAGCAGACTTAAATTAAATGTCCCATTAATTGTTCTTTCAGCTGATGAGAAAGCTCATTATTCAAAGGAATCACAAGGGTTATGGAATGAAATGCAGAGGGAAATTCTTGAAATATCCTCAAATGGTGAATTCGTGATTGCTGAAAACAGTGCTCATTATATACAAAATGATGAACCAGAAGTGGTAGTCAGTGCGATAAAAAAGCTGATTGAAATTTTTTAAGATTAGATTGTGAAGGCTTATATATAAACTCTGGGTGCGTTAGTTTAGGAACGCTTCTTTTTTAATTAATGGGCCATATTGTTTAGTCTCGCTTAGTAAGAGAAATGAAGACTGTGAAGAAATGTACTTATGCTTACTCGCAGATTAGTTGAGGGACTTAGTTACTTTGTTAGATAACATTAGACTTTTGAATTGTGCGTATTTTTCAAAAAATGATACTGTTAATGTAAATTATTCAAAAAGAGGTGTATTTTTAATGGAAATGAAATCGCTAGTTTTACAGACTAAAAGCTTAATTGAAATGAAAAAGTTCTATATTGATACGTTAGGTTTTTCTCTAATCAATGAGGATAAGGATAGCTTTCGAATTGCTGTTGGTACAGGTGAACTGGAGTTTACTACAAAAGAAGTAAAAGGTAACCCATTTTACCACTTTGCATTTAACATACCCGCTAACAAATTTTATGAAGCAAAATCATGGGTAAAAGAAAGAGTAAGTTTACTTGTAGAAGATGGGGGGGATGAAGCTAATTTTGCTCATTTACCTGCCCTTGCTCTTTATTTCTATGACCCTTCTGGTAATATAGTAGAATTTATTTCAAGATATGAAATTTCTGAAGATAGTATTGACCCTTTTTCCGTTAAAAGCATTTTAAACATTAGTGAAATAGGTTTAATTGTAGAAGACACTGTAAGTGTAAGCGAAAAACTAAATCAAATTGGTGTGATAGAGCGTGACAATAAAACAATAAGTAGACAGTCGCTTAATTTCATGGGTGAAAGAAGGAAGGGAATATTTATTATATTAGCCCAACCAGGGAGAAGATGGATATTTTCTGATAAAATGTCTGCCATATTTCCTCTTGAGATTACATTAACAGATAACAGTAAAATAATCATCAATTCGGATAAGGAATTGCAGGTATATCGGAATGAGCACAAAGGAGAATTATTTTCTGAAGATTAATATCTGTCAGAATACCATTTTTTTTAGTGGATATTATGCCTTGTTCAACTTACGGGTAGCGATAATCCATGAAGGGTTGTCGCTACTTTTTGTTGAAGTTATTCAAGATTCGCAGCAGGTTACTTTAACAAGCACTTAATTGTGGTAAGTGTCTAAACCACAATATCATAAATTTTCACTCCTTCAATCAATCTATGACTCCTTATATTACCACATTCCATTGAAGATAACTGATAACTGCAGGTTAGCTTAGTAAGAAAAAAGCTGTTTACAGTAGCGGTTACAGACACAAGGCTTCGATGTACGTTTGTATTACTTGACTACTCCTGGAGCTTAATAGTTTTTACTATCCTTCTTCATGTAAAGGGCGCAATTCTGCAGCAAGAAATACGCTCTTTCTTTATGTTAAGGGACATTTTGTGGAATATCTAGACATTAGATAAAAGTTGTAGAAATATAATTTTGGGATAAATCGGAAAATACAGAAACCATTCTTTTGTTCAATCGTAAATACAAGTGATTTACAAATAAAAAGAAGGGAAGACCGAAATGGCTATTTCTATAATATTAATTGTTCTTATTTTGATTGGCATGCTGTACGTTTATAATCAGGTGCAATTTAAAAAAACAGAAAAATCCTTTCAGCCAGATGGAAAGTTTATAACAGTAGATCATTATAAATTACATTATATATCTGAGGGAACGGGACAACCAGTTGTGTTTCTTCATGGTGGAATGCTTTCAAGCAGAGACTTTACAGATGTGGTTCATTTAGCTGCTAAACAAGGTTACCATGCTATAGCTTTTGATAGACCGGGTTATGGGTATAGTAAGAGACCTAAGAACGAAGAAATAACTCCAATAACGCAAGCGAAAATTATTCATAAAGCGTTAAAAGAGCTTGGAATCAATCAACCTATAATCCTAGTTGGACATTCATGGAGTGGTGCTATGACCCTTTCTTATGCTTTGCAATTTAAAGATAAGGTTGCTGGAATTGTATTATTGGCTGGAGCAATGTATAAAGAGGGGTATCCTGCTGAAAATGGCGATGTAATATCTAAAGCAGTCACAACACCAATTTTAGGAAATCTTATTTTAAATACATTATTAAAAACACCTCTAGCTAAAGGAATGGCAAAGTTTATGGTCAGAGAAACATTTGCACCTGAACAAGTACCTGATGGATATATGGAAGAGGTATATATACTAGGATTTCGCCCAGGTCACTTTAGAGCGAATCGAGAGGATGTCCTTGCTTTTCCTAAAACTGCGAAAAATTTATGTGAAAAATATAAGGAAATTACAGTACCCACAGTTATTGTAGTTGGAGGCCAGGATCCATTTGGTACCCTTGAACATGCCGAACGATTAAAGAAAGATATTCCCCATGCTATTTATAATGTCATTCCCCATATTGGTCATATGATTCCTGAGCTTCATCCGAAAATTGTCATGGACAACATTAATGTTATTTCTAAAAAAAGAACTTCTTTTAATGCATAAAGTATTATTTTTTACAATTCCATAGTGTGATTTATACAATTAAAGGGCCAGATTGTTAAGTAACCCATTTTCAAATAAATTGATATTTATGTGAAATTTATAGAAGAGATTGTGAATAAATGTGCTTAAACAACAGGGATCGGAAAGTTCAATAAACCCCGTCCTTTTTCGCTTCTCTGCCCTACCCTACAACTGGAATAAGTACTCATCTATGTTAACCAAAATGAATATCTATTGTTGAAACCATATTAACTAGGGAGGAATCTTCATGGGATACTTTGTTGTTGTAGAGCCAGGTGTGAACTTATATGTAGAAGATATTAACCCGGGGGGAAATAAGACCATCGTATTTTTGCATGGCTGGCCGTTAAGCCATAAACAGTTTGAGTATCAGATTAATGTTCTTCCTGCTATGGGCTATCGCTGTATTGGTATAGACTGGAGGGGCTTTGGCAATTCGGATAAACCAATGACCGGCTATACTTTTGACGGACTTGCAGATGATATCCGCACAATAGTTAGTACACTTCAAATAAACAATTTTACTCTTGTTGGTCACTCTACAGGCGGGGCTATCGCAATTCGGTATATGTCTCGTCACAACGGTTTTGGGGTATCAAGGCTTGTTCTTGTTGATGCGGCAGCCCCAACTGGATTTACCGCAGAAACTGCTAATAACTATCTTAAAGAAACCTTAAATGACCGGCCTAAAATGATACAGGACGTAATAGATGGCTTTTTCTTTCAGTATATAACTAAACCATTTTCGGACTGGTTTTTACAAATGGGATTACAAGCAGCAAGTTGGTCAACAGCTGCTATTATAAAGACATTAAGAGATGAGAAGCTACATGCGGATCTCTCAAAAATTAATGTTCCTACTTTAATCATTCACGGTATTCATGACAAAGTTATTCCATTTGCACAAGCTCAGGAACTAAATAAAAAAATAAGAAATTCACAGCTTGTTCCGTTTCAATATAGTGGTCATGGCCCTTTCTGGGAAGAACGTGACAAGTTCAACCAACTATTGACACAATTTGCTTAGTTGAAACTTTGACCTAAATTCAAATAAACGGAGACGATAGCACATTAATCGAGTACACTTTACGGACAGTTAAATATTTTCTTTAATTATTAGACTCGATACATTGTTGAACTAAAAGATGTGTTAGTTCAACAAGCTAAAGGGCTGCAATTATAATCATTATCTTGATCTTACGATCGGGCGCAATTCTTGAAGAGGAATTGTGCCTTTTTAGTAATAGGGCCATTTATTGGAAGAAGAATATCAAGGGAAATTAAAACTTATGGTATTGAAATTATGGTGTTAGTGAAAGAATGCACCTAAACTTAACGATAAGGTTAATAAAAAGGAAATTCGCATAGAGCGAAAGAAATTATATATAAAACAAATGGGGGAGTGGTTTTCTATGGGGTTCATTCAATCGAAGAACTTCGAAACTAAAAACGGGGAACCATGTACAATAAGAACGGCATTACCTGAAGATGCGAAGAAGGTATTGAGGTTTAATCAAACCATTATTAGCGAAGCTCCTTTTTTACTTACTACGGAAGCTGAATTCAAAGTATCCTATGAACGACAAAAACAATTCTTAAAAGAGATTTTTGATGACAATGGCAAGTTAGCAATAATAGCAGAATATCAAAGCAATATTATCGGGTTTTTAGACTTCCATAATGGTCATAAAAAGCGAATACAACATCAAGGTTCATTTGGTATGAGTGTTGCAGACAAATATAGAAATCAAGGGGTTGGTAAAGCTATGCTAACTTTATTGTTGGCTTGGGCAAAAGAAAATCCTTTAATTGAAAAAGTCTGCCTTGAAGTGTTTGCTGAAAATACGAATGCAATCTCTTTATACGAAAGGGTTGGCTTTGTTGAGGAAGGTCGTAAAGTAAAAGCTATAAAAGTGGATGAGCATATTTATTATGATTTAATCTCAATGGCATACTTTACGAAGAAGTAGAAAATGTATTTATTTAAAAAGTTAGATTGTGGAAAATTGTACTAGTGCTCACGGGTGCTTACCTTCAAGAAGGAGAAGTACCCTTTTTTGTAGATGTTATTGGATGAAGCAAGATAGTTGAACAATTAGAAATAATTAATAAGCAAAACCTGAATAAGTAGATTTGATTAGTATGTATTATGTGAATAGTGACAAGAATGCGGAAATTTTATGTATATTAATGATAATCCATTAAGATTATGTATAATTAAATTAGAACGAACGTTCAATTTAGAGGAAGGAGCATCTCGTTGAACAAAAGGCGTTATGACAGTGAGAATGCAAAAAATGAAATCATGGAAAATGCTTCAATTTTGTTCTCACAAAAAGGATATAATCAAACATCAGTTGGTGATATTTCAAAAGCTTCTGGTTACAGTAAGGGACACATTTATTATCATTTCCAGAACAAAGAACGGCTTTTTGTCCTTTTGGCACAAAAAACAATGCGGGATTGGTACGACAAGTGGGTGAAAATAGAATCTACTTACTTAACCGCAACAGAAAAATTGTATGGCATTGCTATGCACGTACTCTATAATTACCAAACACCCTTATTAAAATCAGGACAGGAGTTAGCTTCAAATCCAAACTCAAGTCCAGAATCTGTAAAAGAATTATATGAATTAGCCGTTGTCCCGATGAGTTCTTATCGCTCAATCTTTCAAGAGGGTATAGAAAAGGGGGAGTTTATTGCAGGAAATCCAGATGAATGGACTGTATTACTAGGAACGTGGCTTGGTGGCTTATGCCAGCTTACGAATACTCAAGAATTGAGTTCGCTTGAGCCTCTTTTTAAACAAGCAATTATGATTTTTTTAGGGTCAATAAAAAAGGGGGAATTTAATAATGAAAATAGGATTACTAGGTGACAGTTTAACAGAAGGTCGTCCTGGAGTGTCTTTTGTTAATATTTTAAAAGATAATTATCCAAATATTTTGTTTGATAATCTTGGCAAACCAGGGGAGTCAGTTAAAAGTTTGCATACCCGTTTAACAAAAGTAAAATTAGATACAGTTTATGATCTTATTTTCCTTTGGATTGGAGTCAATGATGTTTATTCAAAATTGTTGAGAGTCCAAGCACAGCCTGTTGCAAAAGATCCCGAGGAATTTAGGGAGTATTACAACAAAGTATTAGAAATGGTTATTGCGTCTTCTAAACAGGTGGTTACAGTTTCACCAGCATTAGTGGGTGAAACTTCAAAGAATGAATCGAATAAAGAAATAAAAAATTTATCATCCATCATCCAATCCCTCTCTAGAAACCATTTAAATGTAAGTTTTCTGGATATGCATTCCATATTTGAGAAACACCTTTCTAAAGTCACTTGTTCAGATTACGTCAGCATCAAAGTTATGAGAGTAATGTTAGATGTTCTTTTTTATAAAAATCCAACTAGCATCGACCGGTTATCAAAAAAGCGAGGACTTCACTTCACATTAGATGGCATTCATTTAAATAGTACTGGTGCAGCACTTGTTGCAGACGAATATGCAACAATGATAGATCGACTTTTATTCATCGACCATAAGTCCCTTCAGTAGTAAAAAAATTTATATAGGGGGAAGTAGTAATGGAAGGGGATAGGAAAGTTGCTATTGTAACGGGCGGAGCATCAGGGATAGGTAAGGCAATTTGCAATGAATTAGTTTCTAAAAATGTATTTGTTATTATTTCAGACATTAATGAACGAGATGGGAAGACTTTTGAAGCTGAGCTTAATAAAGAAGCCATCAATTCTAGGTTTGTTTATTTAAATGTAACCGAATTTAAAAGTGTTGAACGTGCGATTAATGAAGTCTTTCAAGAATTTGGCCGGTTAGATTACCTTTTTAACAATGCAGGTATTGCCATGTACGGCGAATTATATGATATGTCGATAGAAGACTGGAAAGAAATTGTAGACATAAATTTATGGGGAGTCATTAATGGAACTCAAATTGGGTATAAAATCATGAAAGAACAAGGCTTCGGACATATAGTTAACACGGCATCAGCTGCAGGCCTTGGACCCTCCCCAGTATCTTCAGCCTACTCCACAACAAAACATGCAGTTGTAGGTCTAACTACATCCCTTCATTATGAAGCGGAGGAATTTGGCATAAAAGTAAGCGCGATTTGTCCAACATTTGTTGATACACCTATTTTTGATGAGGCGAAAGCAATTAATATCAATAAGTCTGTTATTACAAAACAATTGAAAAAACAAAAGATGATGTCTCCACAACAACTTGCGAAAATTGCCTTAGACGGTATCCATAAAAATAAACCTGTAATTTGTCCGATGCCAATGCGTAGAACAATGAATGTTATCTTTACTATATTTCCTCCTGTACACAGTGCATTGATGAGATTAGTTTGTAAAGTTAGTAGAAAAGCTCGTGTATCCTAAAAATTCCACTTCCTATTTGAACTATGATCACCCTGCCTTTCATGAATTTTTTTAAGTGGGAAATGAAGTATATCGTCAGGCTCATGAGAAGAGGGATACAAGCTGAGAAACATCACTTTTCTTCTTTCTTGTAATATCTGTTGAAACAAAGCTATGAAAATTTTACTGTGACTTGATGAGGATGTTTCAAATATGACAGGTTACGGACGCTGCACCAATGAAAATTGAGATAAGTACTGAACGGCAATATCTGAGAATGTGGGAGGAATCAGATGCATTCTGGTATAAGGAACTTATTTGCGAACGGGCGCGATACTGAAGCATAAAGTACGCTCTTTCTTTATGAAAGGGCCAGATTGTAGAAGGATAGAAGAAGGAAAAAGTTGGTTAGGATTGTGGGGGGCATAGCGGAAGAAGGGGAGGGTCAAAAAATTAGGACAGTAATTAAAAGTCGGTCGCCAAAAACGGTTCTCATCATTCTTTTTTTCGTGTTTTTGGTGTCGATATACGGGTACCATCGTCTGGATGAAAATTTTGTATATCCTGTTGTGCATGTGGCAATCAAGTCCGATTTTTTAACAGAGGCATACTTTTCAGAACTCTCGGCACAGTATGATCAAATTCGCTCACAGCATCAAAAATGGTATGTATTTGACCGTTCCAAAGCGATTGGATCACACGCGATTCTCACTCGTTTGATGCATGATTTGAGGGAAAATGAAGAGATGTTGGTTGGGCATCAGCATTATTATTTATTTTTTGATACTTTTGATCGACATGTCAGGCAACTTGCATACGTTACGGAGGAGGTTCATTATTTTCGAAATGAACTGAATCGATATGGGGAGGCCCCAGAGCGATTAGATGAGATGATTGAACTCGCAGCTTGCGGCAAGTGGCGACTATTCAGCGCCAAGTATCACCGGTACGAAGAAACTGAATTGGACGCAGCGTATCATGTAAAGTTCGTATCGTCGAATGGTCGCTTTGAAGTAGTCTATCATATCGAGACTGGAGAGATTGTAACTAATCTAGTAAACATGGGCACGTATAATTATGCGCCGGGGAGCATCCATCCATGGAAGTATTATCAGCACCATAAATACGATAAAGTTCCCTGGAAGAAATGGGGTAATACTGATCAGATTTCATACAAGGAAATTACAAAGAGGCCGTCAAGGCATGGCTCAAAAGAGCAAAAGAATAGTACAGAAGAACTCCAATACTTGATCAAAAACAAAATGACGGATTCACAGAAGTGTCAATGGAATATGAGCGAAGAGGAGTCGTTTGGAGAAAACCCGTAAATTAAGAATTTTTGTTTTTGTATGGAATAATGTTTGGGACAATTAAAGTAACCATCGTGGGAGAGCGTTTGACTGGCAGTCAAACGGTGTTCCATTCTAGACATAGTTTTTACCACTGTTCCTCAAACGGGCCATATTCTTGAATAAATATCCAACAGATATTTGTATAATTATGTTCCTCGCCGCGATGGCCCTGGTAATGGAAAAAAAAGAATAATAGTTAAAGAGGTAATACCCATTGGGTACTACCTCTTTTTTTAGACAGATAGGTGAGTAGTAAGTAAATGTTAAAACCCAGGAGCCTTCAAAGGGATACTGATTTACATAGGAACAAATCTAACGTTCAGTTAATCATTTGTGGAATTGACGGCACAGCTTGCTATTAAAAATTAACGCCTTTTTTGCCTTCAACGATTGGCAGGTTTATAACGCTTTGGCCAAGATGGACATTGAAGGTGGCCCCAGTTGCGGAAGGAATGGTCCTCTGATATGAGCTTCCTGCAATAATGACTCCGATGCGATGGCCTTTCTTAAAGACGTAGTCATGTGGCAATGCGCCCCACTCAAATTTGTAGTTTTTTCCTGGATTTAAAGGATCTGTTTGTAAAAGTGATTTCCAATTTTGCGGATCAAACCAGCCTCTAGAGACAATTTCATATGGTGCTGTACGGAACGTCTTCTCTGTTTCTCTATAACAGGCGCTATCTGCCTCCGTACTTTCTCCCCAGCAGGTTTTTGTAGTTAATGTTCTGATTCCTTCTCCACTTCCCGTATGATTTACCCTAGTGTCCATTCCATAATCCACAATCATCACAGACAAATTGGAATTATCCTTATCTACTGTTGCTCGAAGCGAAATTTCCGGTACACCGCTCATGCGGGCATCCTCGCTTAGTGGTTCTGATAGGAATACTAAACGGTCGCTTTTTACGGTCATTTCATTTGTGACCATCGCCGTTTCTGTTTGCCTCGGATTGTCTGTAAAGGTTTGAGTAAAGTTTCCTTTTACCGGACCAGTTGTTAAAACTCCAGGTGAATTTTCGTTTTCCCCAGGTGCAAAGCGAATTTTAGTTGATTTAACATTTTTATCCGGCCATGATGCATGGTTTTCCCAAACATCCGCTGCTCTTTCTATATCGACAGCAGGTTCATCCATGATGCCATTTTGCAAGCCTAGTAGCCAATAATCAAACCAGCGATGCAGCGTATCTACCCACTCTGCTCTGCGGAAATCAAATGGATCCACGTGGCCCGTTTGTGTAAGCCAAAGCTTACGAGGGACATTCTCTTTATTTAGTACTTCCCACCAGTCATTGAAATGGTTCATCTTCACGTTTAAGTCATTTAAACCGTGGATGGCAAAGACACTGGCTTTCACCTTTTTGATATCTTTCACATAGTTTCTTTCATTCCAAAAATCATTGTAGTCACCGGTGGCGTCATCTGCCTCTTTATTTACGCGATCGAACACATGCTGACAAGTTGCTTTCCGGGAACTGTTAACGACCCTGCTTGCTAATCCACCAGGTCCATTATTATAGTATGTAAGCCCTGCATAGCGGTAATAATTATACCAATTGCTAATCGCACCAATCGGAACGATTGTTTTTAAGCCTTCTACTCCTGTAGCTGCCACACCATTTGCTAATGTACCATCATATGATTTACCAATCATCCCCACATTACCGGTTGTCCACGATGCCTTTACCTCGTTATTATTTTTATCAACTGCCTTTGCCCTTCCATTGAGCCAATCGATCACAACTTTAATACTCTCAATTTCCTCATAACCGCCGGTAGTTGGACAGCCATCCGATTGGTTGGTTCCTACCATATCCGGCAAGACAACTGCATATCCTCTTGGAACAAAATAATTATCATAATAAAGCGGAAACTTCTCAATATTCCCTTCTTTATCTTTGCCCTTTACTTCACTTTCATTGCCTCTACCTAAGCTTTCATAATAGGGGCTGGCATCCATAATCACAGGTACCTTCAGCCCTGTGTCGGATTCTTTCGGCCGGATGATGTCTACAGCAATTCGATCAGGAACCCCGTTTCCATCCGTGTCAAGGCTTGATTGTACAAAAACGGTCTCGCGGATGGCATCCTTGTAAGAATATTTCGCTTCTGATTTTACATTTACCAATGAGTTTATTTCTTGATTCTTCTTTGCTGCTACTGTTTCCGCATTTGTATAATTCACAGATGATAGAGTTAATGCAATCGTTATTACTAAAGTGGTTACTAGAGAAAATGCTTTCTTTCCCATTAAATCCCTCCTCTACCCTATTAAATTCATTGTAGGATATGGGGGGATTCCCCAGTAGTGTATAAGTTACCAATTTTCATAATACTTAATTAAATATGATATAAACATTTATACCTACAATATTTGACGATAGTGTGAAGTTATTAGGTATTTTGAAGGATGACAGATCTTTATGTCGAAATGAATCAGAGTCAAGTCATGTTATTTCTTCTTTTTCGCTATTTGCGATGTTTTTAAAACCAATTTTATCAAAGCTTCAATTTCACTTATAGTATTCCAGAATATAAGGATATAACTTTGATAAAATCGTATTTTTGCGCAAAAAAAAAGTGGCCCATCTTTTGTGGGGGAGGGAACAATGACGCATTTTCGGGCGTTCTTCCCGAAAAAGATTGGGGGTGTGATTGCCGTCTATATTCAGAGATGCACTCTCGTTGTCTTTAACTTTATTCAAAGATGGATTCAGCCTTCCGAAAGCAGCTGCAAGTGATTCGGAAATGATCTCCCGACTGTACTTGGGAGGGAGTTTACGGTGATGCGGTGATTGCAGGTGGGTTTCCTGCAATGTCTGTAGCATTCGAATGACTTGCAGCGTTCCGCATTCAAAGGTGCATGCTACTTGATTCGATAAAAAAATAACACGGTGTGGTAGCACGGTGTTATTTTCCTTATCTTTAACTATATTAAAAGATGGTCTCAGCCTTCTAAAACAAGGCTACAAGTGATTCGATTATTCCATTAAACCAGCT
>NZ_JBALNX010000097.1:454-4187 GCF_036962035.1 Bacillus sp. JJ1773 | reverse complement strand
GGTATTACAGATGAAGAAAATGCGATAAAAGGGTATTGTCCATTTAGTAAAATATATAAATTCTCTCCAAAGATTTTTATCTCTGTATAATAATGTTGTGCTACCTCTGGCTCTTTAAAAGATAATATACTTCCACCTAAATTCAAAACTGTTGCATAACATAATCTTTTAAACTGGCTACCAACTACAATTTGTCCATCAGGACCATTAAACCCACTTACCCCATTTAAAAGAATCATCATAACACCCCATTTTTTAACTGGCTTCTATATGTTAACAACAAATCATATTTAACTAAGGCACCCGATAGTTTAAGTGTAATTTTTCACAAACTATTAGCCAGCTTAGTTCTATCCAATTTTAGTTAGAATATAGTTTTAATAGTTCTTGTAATGGTATATGATTTTGTTTATTCACCTCAACAAAATATTCTAATTGCCATTTTTGAGTTTCAATAGCCTGTTTGCTAGTTGGTTTTTCCCATCTAGGGTAAACTCTAATTGCCATTTTTCCTTTTGTAATGGCTGTTTTAAGGATATTTTGTTTTACAAGAACTTCTTTTGGAAAAACGAATTGTCCAAAATTATTTTTACTNNCCTTTTCATATGAAAAGGCTTGGTTTTTATGATTCCTATCTTTTTCCCAAAAAGCAACAAACTGTCCTATCTTAGTAGGTGTTTTCTTTGCGACTCTAAATCTAACCGATTTCGAGTTTAGCTGAAATATACCCGCCCCATAATCTGAATTTTGAGCTTCTTCTCGGATAGCTTTTATAATGAAGTGATTTGGCTCATAAAAATTTTTATTTATATATGTTAACGCCTTATAAAATTCATTCACTAATTTTACCCCTTATTTTTTATACTACTAGATCTAATGCCTCTCAAATCAAGGTTATCCTAATTTCAACACAATGCCCAAATAAAGTAATTGAACTATCCTGCACCGATAGTTGAATTACTTCAACAAAAGTAGCGAAACCCTTCTTGGATTATCGCATCCGTTAACGCAATAAGAGTTTGGATTCTAAAAGGTAATTTCCCAAAACTCACGGTCTTCTAAAACCAAGTCATAAGGTTTTTTAATGTCTAACCAATGAATGTTTCGTTTTTTTGAAAGTGCCAACTCTTCTTTACCACTCAAGCAAGTAAAATACTCTACAACGCCACTAGCTTGAATGGTTTCTTCAAGATAAGAATATAGTATAGTTAAACATTTCACTTCTTCCGCAGTTCCTTTTAATTGAAGTTTTAAAGGAATGTGACTAGAGTAAGCTGCCACTTGATGATTGTATGAGAAGTGTGGACTATATGAAAATCTTCGTTTTAATTTGCAATCGTAATTATTTTCAAAATATAAATGTATGAAATCTAATCCATTTCTAAAGACATTCGGTTGTTCAGTAGATACGGAATTTGAACCGAATGAACCTTTAGGTAATCTCATTGGTGAAGCAAAATAAATATACTGGGTCATAAATGCTTCCCCTTTCCTATACTTTCTTATTAAACTATCCTGCCCGTTAGTACAATAACTTCAAAAAAAAAGCGGTAATCCTTCTTAGATTTACGCACCCGTTAGCTTAAGTACATTCCTTGACAAACATTCTCGATTTCATTCTTTAGCCAAAACCAGCACTCCAGGTTGGTGAAGTAATGGACTTGTGGACAGCATTCACGGCTTTCCATGAAGCAGCAGTCTCTTTACCATGTTGGTTTAAATACAATAACTGACCCCGATCTAAAACAGGTACTTACTAATGCATTAGAAAGAAGTAAGATGATACAAAAATAGTAGAGAACTTTTTATTGAAAGAAGGTGCTCCTTTATCTTAATTAATGCAAACAAACCGATATCTCACCCAAATGCTATTCCTGAAGGCGAACTATCGGATGATGAAATAGTACATATAATTTCTGAAAGATTGCCAAAACATAGTCATATTAAGTTAGTTAAACTTCAGACCTTACACCACTAGAATAACATTTATCTTATTTTTTGATTTCCAAAGAAGGCTATAAATAAGAAAAAATGAATGACTCAATGGACCCATATTTAACATTGGCTTGAAATCAAAATGTAAATATCATGTAACAACAATACCGTTGAAGTCAGGTATATTAAAGTATAAACTTTACTTACTATTTGAGGAGTGGATTTAGTGAAAACAGTATCCGTTAATAAGCTAAAATTTAAGAAAAATTTATCTATGATTGAGCAATATTTAATCAAAGATTTCCTGTTTCAATGGATCGGGCGACCAACAGAAGGATTAGATGAGATTCTACCACTTGATTACACAAAAGATGTCTTTGCAAAGATGGAGGCAAAACAGGAAATATCATTCCTTATTAACGGGGATGAACATTTCAGATATGCGACAATAACAGAAGATGAGCAATTTGTAATAGGTGTTTTAAATTGGAATAAAGAGTTAAAGCATAGAATCATTTCTCTGGATGAGGTTTGTTAGGTAAGCATTTTATGATGCTTACTACTTAACTTTTCTCTGCCAAATTTTCAAAATCCCCGACAAATTTTACTTATCATCTTCAGTAATATTATTAGTTTCTTCAACATCATGCTTACCTCAATTCTATGACATACCATCAACAACTTGTTCTTTAACTCTTGCCCCCTTTAGTGAAATAAGGTTTAAACTTCTTCTTGATGTATTTCTAATTTTATTGGCTTTAAATTCAAAGGTATTTTAAACTCTGGAAGCTTTT
Organism: Bacillus sp. JJ1773; assembly: GCF_036962035.1. NCBI lineage: Bacteria > Bacillati > Bacillota > Bacilli > Caryophanales > Bacillaceae > Bacillus > Bacillus sp. JJ1773. Next base: position 1,458 of record NZ_JBALNX010000097.1, on the reverse strand, counting down.
TTATATGATTTAAAAAATCATCTATATCCTCATAATCCATTGACCATTCTGCTACCTCTAACTTTCTTAACTCAACTGTTGGTTTAAATAAAAATTCACAGTGAAGTTGTTCCATACGAGAATACTCATCTTCTTCATAAACAGTAAACTGACGTACAAAACCAAAATGAAATAGTTCCTCTCCAGTAAAATCATAAATACCACATTGAAATAGAATTTCTTTATCCTCTTCTCCCTCAACAGGTTCTTTACAAAAATCCTTAAATGTTCCCCAAACTTTTTTTATATCATCGTCATCTTCACCAATCTTATCTTTAAGGTAACTTTCAGCATTTTTAACCGTAATCACTACAACACCTCCGATATTATTATGTAAGTATTTTTCTTCAACTAAATTGCACCGTTAGCTGAAGAACGATTAGCCTAAAGAAATGGTTCAATGATTCCGTATACCCCGACAACCAAACATAAATGTCCGCCTACCATAAACAAAATTTTAATGAACCAGAAATTAAAAGAGACGGGTAACGGGGATATATACATGATGTGTTCATACGTTTTATTGTTCAAGAATCGTTCACTTGTTGCGTGGAAGAACATATAAATTGCAAAAACACCAACCGTAAAGCTGAAAATACCAGCATAGAAGTCTTTTCCCATTATGAATCTCCTTCGATGTTACTTTTTAAGTGATTTTCTTATCAATTCATCCCCCATAATCAGAACGATTGCACATATTATTAAAAACCACCAACCGAAACCGTTCCAATATGTTGTTGCTACAACGGTAATTACCAAATACCAGACTAACTTTACTAACCAATATAAAATTCTCATTTTACGCCATTCCCAAAAGAGATTTCATATATGGATTTTCCCCATTTTATTCAAGCATTATTAAACTAAACTGCATCTTTAGTTTAAGTACATTTCTTCACAATATCACATAAATATCCAGTTTTGTTTAAAGTCTTATTCCATTAAATGGCCCGATTGTGGAATAA
>NZ_JBALNX010000097.1:0-396 GCF_036962035.1 Bacillus sp. JJ1773 | reverse complement strand
GAATAAGAAAAAATCCTGCTTTGATACACAGGATTTTTATCAAACTCTATTATAATTTATCGAACTTTGTAAAAGGAATAAGGCACCCCTATTCACCTGCTTTTAATGAAAATCCCGGGAAAAACATTTCAAAACTCTTTTAATATATTTAATTTGGTAAGTTAAATGACCTTTCATCAAATGGGGAGGCACTCCAACAGATAGCCTTTTCATTGCCATTAACGGATTGCTAAATAAACTTCATCAATGGTTTGTTCTATATTTACTTTCCCGCTTAAATAACGTAACTTACTCTTTTCATTACCAAAGGCTTTCATTAATTTAAAATAAAATCCATGGTTCAAAACAGAGGTGTTTACGAAAATATAGTCATAGCGAGAAATGATGTTTAAATTC
>NZ_JBALNX010000096.1:11534-19193 GCF_036962035.1 Bacillus sp. JJ1773 | reverse complement strand
AAATAAATGTGCTTTTAAAATTACATGTAACATATTATCATCATTAACATTCTGTTCAAATTTCTTAATCCGTTCCTCATATTTACCAGTAATATTCTCTAGTAAATCTAAGTCAACTTCAAATAACATAAAAACACCTCATTTCATGAATATGTATTTTTTTCATTCATTACATACCTATATAAGGTTGCTTGACTAATTCGAGTTGCTTGGAGTATTTGTTTAATAGAGTATTCATTAGAATGGTACATTTTCAAAGCAAGCTGTACTTTCTTCTTATCAACAGTTGGACGTCCGCCATTCCTTCCTCTTGCCCTTGCAGCGCTCAAGCCTGCCCTAGTTCTTTCACTAATTATATCCCTTTCCAACTCAGCAATACTAGCCATAATGCGGAAGAAAAAGCGACCTAATGCAGTTGATGTATCAATATTATCCTGGACTGAAACAAACTCGACTTCCTTTTCTTCAAATAGCTCCACAAGCTCTATTAAATGTTTAGTGCTGCGGCTTATCCGATCTAATTTATATACTATTACCCTATCACCAGGACGGAGCATTTTTAACATTTCATTTAATGCTGGACGATCCTTCTTAGTCCCTGTTATCTTCTCTTCAAATATTTCAAAGCAACCAGCATTTTGCAATGCATCCAGCTGCAATTGGAGATTTTGGTCTTGAGTGGATACACGAGCATAGCCAATTATCATTTTAGTACCTCCAGTTCTTTATCAAAAACCTAGTTTCTTCATTAATATGATAATTTGATTTTGATAATAGTTTTGTAAAAGAAAAACAGGTCATTTTCCCCTGTTTTCCATCATCCTTATTTTCTATTAATAATGAACGTTTTTGATAAATTATTGAATGACCATTTCTACTATGTTATTAATTTTTATGCTTAATTTATCAAGTATTTGTATTTGTTCGTCCTTTTCTATATCAGCTCCCTGATCTTCAGCTGATAGCTTAATTTCTTCTACATACCATTTTAAAAACGAATGCAGCATGTTCATTTCTTCTTTTTCAATATTAAAGTCATAGAATGACTTCTCCTCAACCTCTAAGTCGCTCCCAAAACGTCCTTTTATATCATCATAGACTTTTAGCTTCTCTTTGCCCTCTGAACGCCCATAATTCGATTTAAAGCCCTTTTTAATGTTGTGCCTCATTATGTTCATGTGAAGCACTAATGTTGCTAATTCTTCCCTTGCAAAGACTAATATCATTTAGTTACACTCCCTTCAATTTGCCTTACCGTGTAGTTCTTCCAGGTATTGATCTAGTTTAGCTTCTTCACTTTTTGTAAGCTCATTTAACTTCATTAGAAAAAAAGAATTTCTTCCTATTTTTATCTTTCTATCTTGCCCGTAATTTTTTGCACGCTGCCAATGAATACAAGCGTGCGGTAATAGAATAAATCCATTTTTCCAAGCAATATCTTCAGCAACATCTAAAGCCTGATAGAAAGAGAATTCTTGCATTTTCTTTGCATAATAAACCAAATTTAGTGAATTAGGATATAGCCAGGGGAGCTTACGAGGATCTTTTTGTTTATACTCTGCTGGAACTAACGAATACTTTTTCATCTAAAACACCCCTAAACAACTAATCTCTTTTTTCCGCGTGACTCATTATGGATAAGCTCTAATTCTTCAAAAAACTTTTCCCCTTCACGTTCTGTCTGCGGAATTGGAAAGTATTGAACCATATTTTCTGTATCATATAGTTGGCATTTCATTATCTTTTTTGCTTTATACATAGGAAGAAATTGCTTGTGCATAAATTCTCCTGTTTGATAATCCTGAAAGTAATATTGGAAGCCCTTATCTCCTACTTTTCTAGCAGTTATTAAAACCTCAACAATTTGCCTAACCCTGGAGTCAACAAAGTTTATAGAGGGAGAACAATAGATCTGCACGGACTTCATTTTTCTTGTCATCATCATTACGTCTGTAATTACACTTTGTCCGTATTTAGACCACTTTCTATTACTAAAAGCTAGATATGCTTCATCCCATACACAGATGCTGCCTTGAGCCCTTGCAACTTCATACCAATCTGTAAAATGTGTCATTGGTTGGCTATCTTGAAGATCATAATTGGAAAATAGTTTAATTGATGCTCCGTTTCTTTCAGCTTTCATCTTCCACCAGTGGGCTAGTGTAGAAGCCAGGAACGTTTTCCCGGATCCTAATGGGCCTTGAATAAAGAAATGATGAGCCATTACCTTTTACCCCTTTCAGCCTTTTCAGCCATAACGATTGGCTTTGGTGGCTTCGGTATTAATGCTTCAATCGTCTTAATGTAGAAATCTGGATCCGCAACAAGCTCTTTCCCCTTCATGACAAATTCAATTAACTTTTGATAAGGGTTCTTGTCACCATGAAGGTATTTGTTAGTTCCCATTTGTTGTAATAGAACTATTCCTTTCAATTGAACCTCTCTTAGATCCTGGGCATTGCCCTTCATCTCTTCTAGGACTTGTTTTACATCTGAAATATGATTAACTGTTGGAAAAAGATCATCTGATATGGCAGATTGCAGTCTTTCAGCGTTTGTATTTTGCATTTAGTGGACAACTCCTCATTAAAACAAAGTTAATTGTGCTGTAGAGCGTTTCTCAAGCACTAGTTTTCCTTAAAATTTGCTAGTTCGTTTATTATAGATTCCAAGTTTTCTAACATTGGATAATTATAATGTTCATCATGATTTGCTAACTCACTAAGAGTGTTGATTATCCCTTTTAGTTCAAAAATTTTATATTTCACTTCTGGGTGCATTTATACTCCACCTCCGCAGCTGGATAATCCCATTACGATAAAGGCAATAAATACAAGACCGAATAACAATCCTTTTGTCCAATCCATTGCAGCTGGAGGCATTGGAGGACGATAGGCTGTAATTTGAGTTAATACTAAACTTTGTTCTAACGCTGCAAGTCTTTCTGTTTCAAATACTGATTGCTGCGGTGCTCGATAAAAGAAGTTCCTGCCTTCCGTTCCTGTTGTAATCTCACAATCTTCTAAAGGAATGGCATACTTTCCAGTTACATAAATGGTACCTTCTCTAATTTCGTCAATCCTCTGTATATCAGATGATTTATTATCATCATCAAAAACAATTACAATATCATTCGTTTCTGGAAAAAATTCATCTTTTTGTTTTTTGCGAAATCCAAACATTATACAATCCCTCTTTTCTTAGGCGCTTTATTATTAGATCTTTTCACTATTTTCCAAGTTATTAGTCCTACTGTAGCAACACCAGCTGCCGTTCCTGCACCTACAAAATACATATAAATAAACGCATCACCCATAAAGAAATTCTCTCCTTTTTACCACCATTTCACGCCCTCTTTTGCTGAATAGTACATTCTCATTACTGATCTGTATATCAATAGTGAACCTAACAGCACGGTGGATATTAAAATTGAGGAGATCACCAGCTGCCAAGCGGCCGGCATATCTCCAAATACGGATAAATACTTTCCAACATTTAAGCCCTGGGCCGTTACCAACTGCACTCCTCTTAACTTCTCAATTCCTAGGTCAAGAAATGAAATGACAGGCCCAAATATGTTATCCAAGAACTCTCTTATTTTTTCTTTCATTATTTATTCTCCTCCTACTCTAATAGAGGATAAGAGCTTGATTGCTCCAACTGCTGTGAAGATCCATAAAACAAAGAGCAAAATATAAGCAATGACATCAATTTGCAGAACTGATAGGTTTTTAAACAGTTTGCCTAACATTTCAGAATACCCAGTTCCTGAAGATCCCCTAGGGGCATATGTCAAACTAGCTAATGTTTTAGCAAATCCAACAATTAAGGCCCAAATAAGCTTTGCTGTTTCAAATAGCAGCATAAACAACTTAACTGCTAAAACACCGACTTTATAAAGAAAGTACAGAATGCCATCTATTAAGGCGTATAGGATCTCAAAAAATCCTATGATAATATCAACTAATCCCTGGAATAAGTTTTTTAATAGATTTCCAACCCACTTGATCCCATCCCAGATAACCTTAAAAAGCTTTCCAAAAGCATCTCCAAATATGTTTGCTGATAAAAAGAGAAATGGAGCATAAAACTGCATTACCTCCACCTTCTCTTTTTATCAACCGCCTGGTAAACAAGATCAATAAGACGTTCTGAAAAAAGCGCAACCATGAGGACTAGAATCATAGGTGAAAGATAGATCATATATTTAGAAAAGATAATGTTTAAAACCGTGTGAATTAACTCTCCGTTCATCGGTACATTTCCCTTCCTCTGCGGTTTTGAACTGCTTTGACAATGACATTTTTAATTGGTTTGAAGAAGATGATTGCTAGTGATAATAGCAATATTGGAGCAATGACACCTAGTAAGCCCATGACACTTTTTAAAAGGTCTGTGGGTCCAAATGGAATTTTTCCTCCTCCAATCGCCCCTATTCCACCACTCTCTCCTGGCTTCGTTGGTGTTCCCTCTTTTCCATCTTCGGAAATTGGAACTAATGCGACCTTTGGATTGTTGAAAATGTCGTATTTCATATCTTCCTTTGGAATTAGAATTTGTTTCAGTGAAGCTTCAACAGTTTTATATCCTTTTCCATCAATTAAGATTTTGATTTTTCCTTTTGTTGGGCTTGTCCAGGTAAAAAGAAAATCGCCGTTTTCGTCTTTTTTATAGCCTCCGCCTTCTAACTCCGGTAGTGGGGCTTTTGGTGTTTCTGCTTGTATTATCACACCTTCTGATTCTGCTCCGACCGTGTTCAAAGTTGTAACTTTATATTCGTATTTAGACTCTGGATCAACAGTTAAATCTTTCCACATGGTTCCGTTCGTTTCAAACATTGGTTTGTATTCGCCATTAACATCAGCAGCAGAAACTTTTTGTCCAATTAAGATTTTATTAAGTGCTGTTTGTTGTTCTTTTACAAAGTTTTTTCGATATATTTTGACTGAATTGAAATAATCATGTTGCGGATTTTTCCAATTCAGTTGGACTTCATTAGAGTTGACTTTTGAATTTAAATCAACAACTTCTGGAAGTATTGGTATATCGTCAGTAGTTAATCTCATGGTTATGCCATTGGATTCTCTATGATCCTTAGCGACAGCAATTATTTGAATTTCATAAGTCTGATTTGGATTTAACTTCGTGAACTCATATTTATCATCTTTGAAATTGTCAGCGACCACATTTCCATTTAATAAGATTTTTGCATGTGAAAATAATTCATCTAAAGGATTTGTCCAACCTATAAGTAATGAGTTGAATGTTGACTTTAAAAGAGATAAGTTTTCTATATTAGAAACATCTGGCAATTCTTCGACTTTTAAAATATATGGCTCACTTTTACTTCCACTTCCTTCAAATAAAAGACCAGGCTTTAAATATAAAGATGGTTTAACTCCATAATTATTATGTCTACTTAAATAATCTTCACGACCGTTTGCCAGGATTACGTAAACCATAGTACTGTAAGAACTTTTAGTTAAAGTCCACCATATTGATCCATCTCCATTTAAGGGAAATAAAGACCGGTTATTCCTATACTCTCCAGTTGAAATAAGTCCTATCTTTGCTGGCACTGATCCCTGCCATAATTTTTGTTCAATGTATGGCTCAAATTCAGCAAGATTCCCTAAAAATTCATTATTAAGATACTTCCCGATATTTCCGTTTTCAGTTGTTGAAAAATTATTATCATTTCCCGAAAACGCCCTGTTTTCTAAATTGTTTACGCTGTGAATATAATTCGTTGTCGGGTCTAAAACCCTAAATTCATAACCGTTTAATTTAACGTAATCACCTTTATTAAAAGGGTAGCCTTCAGCACTTGCTTCAGAATCAAAAAAGATAAATGCTGAAAATATTAAAAAATAGATTATTTTTTTCATAGATCTCCCCCCGATCCATCCGGTGCACTTGGACTAGGTTTATAATCTTTCATCCCTGCATCTCCTCCACTTCCTCCCGGTGTTGGTCCATTTCCTAAATCTCCACCAGGCGTTGGTGCGCTTCCCGGATCTCCTCCTGGTGATGGTGGGGTCGCTCCATTATCACCCGGCTTTGGCGGTGTACCTACTTGTGGTTCCCCTGTATCCTTTGGAAACGGAAATGGATTGTCTTGTTCTTTCGGTTTGTTTTGCCCCCACTCCCCAGCATCTGTTTGCCCAGGCTTCGGATTCTCCGGTGCATCGGGCAGCGAGTCCATAGGGTTTGTCGTTAAATCAAATCCCCCTGTTGGATCCTCTCTTTCTTGTATAGTAGGAGCTTGGTTCTTAATCTTGTCTGCTGTGAATCCAGCATCTTTTAATCCAGGCACATCCTGCATCTGTGGCTCTTTCCCTTTAATGCCTCGATCATCTAGCCCAGGTAACTGTGGCGGTACAGCTGGTGGTTCTGGTGCTCTTCCTAAAAGATTGTCTAAGTCATTGACCAGCTTAGGCACAATTGAATCTCTAAATGTATCTGCTACTTTTGGCCAGTCAGGTGCAGGTGGGATTGCATCCTTTATTTGGTCTAACTTCCCCATGTATTGCCCCCATCCTGGGCACTCAAATATTTTGCAATTATCACAACTTCCTTTAACAGGGCCACCAGGTATAACAACTTCCTCACCTGGTTCTTTCACTTCAACTTCACCGATTTCAATATGATCCCCTTCTGAACCATCTTCATAAACAGGCACTACTTCATAATCGTGTTTTTCACCAACTTTAGGTGTAGTGTCGGTATAAGAACCACTAGAGCCTGAGATCGTATCTATTACCTGACCGTTTCGAATGATCTTATAGCTCTTAGGAGTACCCTTTGTTGGATTTTTAACAGGACTCCAGCCGAACGTTACTTTTCCGGTTCTACCAGGAATGGAAACTTTTCCACTTGACGGAACTGTGACACTTCCGATGTTGATTGGGTTTCCTTTTGAACCATTTCCGTAAACAGGAACAACTTGATAATTATAGGTTCCTCCGACTTTCGCAGTTGAATCCGAATAACTTCCGCTTGAACCGCCTACTGTTCCAATTACCTTGCCATCACGAATTATTTCATAACTCACAGCATTTCCATCAGGAGTCCAATCAAACGTTACTTCCCCGTTTTCACCTTCTTCACCTGTTCCTCCGTCCCCTCCACTTTCACCAACATAATCAACCATTCCAAACGGATCATTTAAGTTACAACTATTATTATCTACATAAGTATTTGTAACTCTTATTGTCTCGACCACATCAAACAATGGTTCTCCATTTGGTCCGTATCCCCTAGGTGACCCGAATCCAAATCCTACGTTTCCAGTACAGTTTATCTTTAAAGTTATATTACCGTTTCGTGGACCACCAAATACAACTGGTTCATGCAGTATACCCCCAAAATCTCTACGATCATAAGTTACATATACCCTATCAGTTGTATGAGAGAAATAAAGCTCTACCTCAACATAGTCTGGAGGATGGTGAGTCACTCTTGAAATTGATCCTATTATGTTTGCATATGCCTCATTTGTAGAAAAAGCAAAGAATAGCAGTATTAGCATAATGACGTTAATCTTCTTCATCAATTGAAATACACCACGCTTTCAAGTAACAAAAAAAGGAGGAATGGCTCCCCCTTCTTTAGTTATTACTTCCCACGAGTCGCGGCAGCTGCTCGAATTACATTAAT
>NZ_JBALNX010000096.1:0-11394 GCF_036962035.1 Bacillus sp. JJ1773 | reverse complement strand
ATTTAAAAAACTCCTCTCAAAAAATTGTTACTACTTTAAATTAATTACTTCCACGAGTTGCTGCAGCTGCTCGAATTACATTAATTATTTTAGGAACAAAGATGATAGCTAGACCTAGTAAAACGAATCCTCCTACAACTCCTAAAAGACCTGTTGTAGAAGTTAATAAATCAGCTGGTGTAAATGGTAGTGTTACTCCTGAAAAATCAACTGCATTACTTCCCATTTAAAAAACTCCTCTCATTTAAATTATTTAATCTAGTAAAAACTAGTTAGTACCGATAAACATCATCATCATCTTTATTGCCTTCATCTGCTACGGATCCTCTTATTACTTTTATCAGTAATTTAATGGCATCTAGGCCAAAAAAGATCATTATGACTGGAGCTACAAAAAACAGCAGCCATTTTACGTTATCCCAAAATGCAGTTAAATTGCTTCCACTAAGAAACGATTGAAATGCTGGCACTAGTTCTTCTGCCTAACTGCTGCAATAACGTTTTTCAGCAAGATACCGACAGCGATAATGGCGACAATCAACATGACGAAAGGAGCTACAATTTTCAAGATGAAGCCGAAAGTGCCCCAAAAGAAATCCCAATCAAATACATTTGAAAGTCCACTCACATAGCTTCACTCTCCTAATTTGATAGATCCTCATAAACTTTTTTGGTGACAAGTCCTAACGTAACTATAATTGACCAAGTTAGCAGGATAACCATGACATCAGGGTTTCCAAAGATAGCTTTAAAAGCTTGTGCAGCAAAGCCACCAATTTCTATATGGCTTACCTCCATCTAGAAACACCTCTTTCAAACGCTGTGTATATGAGTCTAGCAATTGGATAGAGTAATGCGCAGCTGGCTACTATCACCACATAAGTAACAAATATGTCTTTTGGTGAATAAGCAAGAACCGTATACATTTGCCCTACCTCCTTATTACTCGATCTAAGACCATAAACACTAACAATGCCATGATAATAGTTGATAAGACTACCTCACCTAGAGTGATTTCATGAATGACATGAATCTCACCGTCTCCAGTTCTGAGTATTGTCTGCTCTCTGTTATCTATAGGAGAAGTAACCACTACACCATCAGAAGAAAACATATTTGCACCTTCTGTTGATGCTGGTGATTGAATAACAGAATCACCATTTGGATCCGCAGGATTTATTTCCCCTGTGTTATCAGTTGTTGATTGTTCTGTACTTCCAGATTCAGTAGCAGCATCCTCAGTCGGATCTGTCGTTTGAATTTCCTCATTCATTTGTTTCACCTCTTATTTCCGATATTACAAAACTATTAATAAGAAAAATATCCCAAAAAATATTTTGGGATAAATAGAAAAACGGGTAGGATTTTCCTACCCGTTCAGCAATAGCGACTATATTTTTCAATAAATCAGTTCTTAAATAAATTACTAACTTCAGAAAAGGCGTGCATAATTTAATATATATTATATATATTGTAAAACTCCACAGGTTCCTTCTCGACTCTAAACTTTTTACCTTGAGGGGTCTTTCCTGTCTCGAGTTGCTTTAGCCAGATCTTTAAATCTTCTTTCGTAAATCCCATCTCTTTCAACTCTGCTGGAAACTCATTATCAAATTTAATAAGCCATCTTTTCATTCTTAAAATCGCAATACCCGTGGAACCAAAGCCGTAAATGTTTCTCTCATTTTTTGTCGTGTACAATTGGTTACCGCAATATTCCGTTAAATAAATATATTGCTTTCCTCCAGCACGCACCTGAGTTAAATATGCCATACGCCTCAACTCCTTATTCAGGCCCAACTATTAAGGCCAAATGTTTCATCGTTACATTAAATACAGCTTGTATTAACCAATAATGCTCCGTCTTATCCGTTTCAAAAATGACTCCATATTTTTCTATCAATGAAATTACTTCCTCAACCTCAGCTGGAGGAAACGAACCTATTTCATGATATTGATCCATATTATATTGATCGACAATTACCATTTTTATCAATGTCCTCACCTCTTTATTAAGAGGGTGCGATTTTTTAAAAATAAATATACTTCTGATCCGTTAGGAACCCACTTCCGAAAGGTATAGGAACTAGTTTCGAATCGTTCGGAACTATGAAAATACTTATATCAGTATGATTCATTAATCTGAACATCTTAAAATTCATAGCCACAGTTTTCACATCAATATTTTTCAACCCAATAACCATCATAACTTTCATATTCTTTCATTAATTTAACTTTATTTGACTCGCATTTTTCACAAATTAGTAAACACTCCAATCATTTTGTTACCAACACATTAATTACGAAATGCGACATTACTTCTTCATATTTTTTCTGCGATTTAGGTTTTCTTCCAATTCAGCATTAATAAAGAAAGATAAGATTGTATTTACAATAATCTTTTTCATATTTTCACTTCCTTTCATATTGATTCATATTACGAACTAAATATTAATTCTTGTGTTCCCTCCGTACTATTAAAAATTCAAATCCTCCATTTAAAAGTTATAGGAGTTCTGTTAAAATAAATTCTGTGCCAATTTTAAAATAATTTAGAAAAGAGAGGGTTTATTTGTGTTCTTTCAAGATACTTACTAACAGTATGTTGCTTTGCACCTATAGAAAGGCTTGTAGCCTTAATCTTTCGCAGGACTTTATAAAAATTTTAGAAAATGAGCTTCGTAAACGAAATATTGATTATCAAAAGAAGCCCATTAAAATTAAAACTGCAAAATAATTTTCCCTTTGTGGAAAAGTATGTTAACCTTTATTTGGGCAAATTTTACGAAAGTAAAAGACGCAAAGCTACGGGCCTAAGACATTTTTCTGTTATGGCAGCCGGGTTGCATAAAAACTTTTTTTTGCAAGAATATTTCCTTTCCTAATTTGCCTTAATTTTAGTGAAAGGTGTTTTTAAATGAGTGAAACTATATTAATTGCTGACGATTCAAGATTTTTAAGAAATTTAATAAAGAACAAATTACATGAAGAAGGCTTCCAAGTTTTTTATGAAGCTTCTGATGGTACAAGTGCTGTCTCTTTATATAAAGAAAAGTCTCCAGACATTGTGTTATTAGACTTAACTATGCCTAAAATGAATGGTATAGATGCACTTAAAAATATTATTGAATATGATCCAAAAGCAAATGTAATTATTTGTTCTGCAATGGGTCAAAATTGGCTAATTGTTGAAGCAATAAAATTAGGAGCAAAAGACTTTATTGTCAAACCCTATTTTAATGAATTAGTCCCCGCCATTAGAAAGTTATTTATTTAATTTGCATTTCATAAAGAAGTGCTTTTTTTATGAAACATAATTATCTCTTGTTTTCTCAAAATTAATCGAAACCACATTTTGTTATATTTTCGTTTTTGAAAAAATCAATTTGAATAGTATTAAAATTACTATTTTCTTTTTTAAAAAATTCCCCAATACACTGTTAAATCAAATTGCTCCACTTTTTATCAAATTTACAAACTACTTCAAAGTGATTTTTTTGAATCTTTGACGCTTTCCTTATTTAGCCCTACGTGCATAATTTAATATATATTTATATATTTAAATACAGCACACTTTAACAGCATGGTTGATCTCTTCTAACAAATCAGCAAGCTCCTTCATATTAAGTTCATATAGTTGTCTTCCGTCATTCATTTTAGTAAGTCCAACCTCTAGCAGCTGTTCGATCATCCTATCTTTTTCTTCTTCCTTCAGACTGAAGTGATACTTTTTAACTGATTCCAAACAAAATCACCCCACTTTCCTTTTCTGCACCTTTTTCATCCAGTTAATGAAACCTGCAGCCTGTTCAAATGCCTTTTCAAAAGGCACGTTAGCAATGATTGTTTTCGTTTTATATGGTGTTGATTGCTCTAGTAGAAAGTTATCCCTCCATGCTGTCGCTTTGCCATTTGGAAGGCGCTCAATGTACAAGAACGCCCCTCTCCCATATCGGTATTCATAAAGCTGTCCATGGTTGTATATAAGTAATCCTAGCTTTCTGGCATCCTCGTTCTCTCCCAGTCTCTGAACTAATAAAGATTTATGCTGCTTAATTTGTTCTTTCAGCTCTTCATTTAATAGTCCAGGTTCATAGACAAGCTTTGTTTTATTGTCTATTTCTTTTATTTCTATATTTAAGTGATACATAGTGTTAAGGAGTTGATTAATCATTAAATCTCCTCCTCAATTACCCTAGAGTTACTTTTTGAATCAAAAGTTACCATTAGTGACCTATTCTCTATGTTCGTCTCAAACTTTTCTCCTATATGGGGGATACTAGAAAATGAGTCACTATGGGTAACTAGGTAACTGTTAGGTAACTTGTCTTTATAATCTGCTATTAAACCGATGCCAAAGAAGAAGGTTCGATTGCCTGTTGACTTCCTTTTTGAAAAACCTTTCATCTGGAGCCTGTTGCTAAATGCACGCTGTTTCATTGGATATTCACCGTTTTCCTCGGCCCACTTCATATATTCCTTATGGATGTCATTCACAGCGACTTTTGCCTCATTCAGCATTACACAGCATTCATCAAGAAAGTTGGATAACAGGTCCATTTCCTCCTTGTACTCGTCCGTAGCAGCCTTCACTTCATCCGGCTCTCCAAGGCCCCCCTGCTGCCATTTCATGCAGCCTTCAACCGCCCATTTCAATATGCCTGGAAGCTCAGCTCTTAACTTTTCAGGTAGCTGCTTGTCCACTTCATCCTTGGGGATTGTGTGAGTAAATGGAATCAGCCTAATCCTTCTCCAGATCCCTTCATCATCTCCCTTTACAATCGGCTTATGGTTGGTTGTAAAGAAGATCTTAAACTCTGGAAGAAACTCAAAAAACTCTTTTCGCAAAAATCGAGCTGTGATCGGCTCTCCACCTGTCAGCTGCTTAATCAATGATTCGGAAAGCTTCTGGCCATCTTCCGATTCAACTGCGGACACAAACCTTGCTCCATGCAGCCGAGCTACATCATTATTAATCCCGTTATCATTCATCTTGGATGTGAAAGTGTCACTATTTGTTTGTTTCCCATAATCTCCAAGTATTTCTTTCACAATATTGATAAAAGTAGATTTCCCATTTCGACCGGTTCCCCATAAGAAGAAGGCAACTTGCTCACTTGTGTCTCCAGTAAGGGTGTATCCAATGGCCTTCTGCAAGAAATCTATTAGGTCTTGTTTCACATTCCCTTGCTCGTCTTTCATGATACTTTCAAGAAAATTTAACCATGTTGGACAGTCAGATTTTTTGTGATACTCTATATGAGTATTTTTTGTCATATACATTTTGCGATCGTGTGGTAAAAGTTCACCTGTTCGCAGATCCACAACTCCATTAAGGCAATTTAATTTATAACGATCCTTATTCAAATCCTCTTGACTGATTGGTAGCATTGCTTCTGACCGGGCAATGCTGTTTAAAAAGACAGAACTTTTCTCACTAGATTGTGCCCACTTTACGATTTGGGTTCTCCTGTCCATATCCTCTTCTTTAGTAGCTTCACCATACATTTCACGAAACGTCTTAATGGCTATGCGCTCAATTTGTTTTTTCTTATCCTCGGTCCATGTGTTGCCATTCCACAGAAGCCATTCTTCAAATTCAAAACAATACCTTAAATTATTTCCGTTGCGGTAGACAAGCCTTTCAGCGTTCCCCATTTCAGTTAAATTGAACTTAGGTTCTCTAGGGTGCTGTTGCATTTGAATAGTTGTTGCAACTGGTGGTGATCCATAATTCTTTCCAGATGCTTCTCTCTGTAATGCACTTCTAAAAGTTGCTATGTACTCAGAATGATCTAAGCCTGGAAGAAAAAAATATTTGTTTACAAAGCTAGTAATTTCATGAATTTCATTGTGGTCGTAACCAAACTCTACAAGCCTGCACGCATGAGCATATAATGCATTATTCCTACCGCCCTCGTTCATAGGGATAGGAAAAGGACGATCATCATTATTCAGCTTTTTTAAGCGTTCAAAGTAAATAGGCATTTCGGATAACTCGCCATTATGAAGATGAATCCATTCTCTTCCCTTTGTATTACTGGTAGGCAACACAATCTGCCCACGCTCTGCAATCCGGTAATCACCTACACAACCGCAAGCCATCAGAACTGTAGCATCTTGGCTTTTTACCCTACCATTATCTTTGAAAAAAAACTGATAGCCGCGAACAGTCTTAATTGCATGGAAACCAAGCTGATCCTTTGTTAAAGCCTTATATATCAACTTGCCCTCTTGCTGATCGTCAATGTCCACAACTATATATCCCTTTGGAATAACAAGGCCTGTCCATCCTCCTTCATGCAGCCATGAGGATTTTTCTTCACTGGATAGACCAGGCTTGTCCATATGTTGCCATCCTTTCATGAAAGGACGTTTGGCAGCTGAATATCTACGGTTATAGTCTTGCTCTCTATTAGAAGATGAATAGCCTAGCAGTTTGATAACTTTAATTTGACTGGAAGGAAACAGCCGAACCAGATCGACTGTTTCCTTGATATTTTCTGTTGAAAGCATCGGCTCTTTCCTTTCTAGCGTTTATTTGATAAACTAAATGTGTGTATTTTTATAAGACATTTTTCGCAGTAAGCTTAGGCTTGCTGCCTTTTTTTATCTACTTCGTGAAAAAATGCTGTATTATGATATTTTTCAACCGCATTTTTCGCATTTATTTTCAAAAAAGAAGCACGTCTAGCAAAATCAATATGGATCCCCCGTGCTTTCATTTCGGCTACTACATTTAGAAGCGATTGTAATCTCTCTCTTTTTGTTTTCGCTTCCTCCAGCTGGTTCATCACAAACCTTAATTCTGTCATTTCAAGTTGGGCAGATTCATAATCTTGCTCTCGTATTGCATCAAACAAATAGTATGCTGTTTTTAGAGCTTTTGCCTGAAGCTCATTTACTTTCACATTTGCTTGGTTTATTAAACACATTTTGACAATTTCCTCCTTTTAAAAATGGTATCCTATTACTATGAATATTTTTCTAATTTTGGAATAGAGGCATTCATACAATCATGTGCAGCTTGAGCAATATCTTTTAAGACTGGATTTCCTTTTTCCCATTCGGATCTGAAAAACTCCTTACGTTCTTCTTTGGTCATATGAGCCAGAGGCGAATAGACAATCACTTTTGCGTTTCCAAAGATGTATTCCTTAGACATCTAGATCCCTCCCTTATTTATATATATGAAATCAATGGAATTGGACTGCCCTTCTAATTCAGCTTAAACGGCAAGTTTTCCCCAAGCTTCCTTTTCAGACCTTGCAAGCAGACTAATAACAATGTTTTCATCGTTTTTATTTGTAAATTCAGACGTGTAACCGAGATCAGAAGTAAGTTCCCAGTTTTTAATATTCATAGTGTCACCCCTTAAAAAAGCGAATTTTTATTGCTTCAAATGCAAGTAACTTGTTATTGCTATCCAACCAATCAAGATCTGCGAGGTTAAACTTATTTCTCTCGTTAAAAAGATGCAGGGCTAGATTTAGCATGATTTTTTCAGATTGTGACCAGGGAGCTGCATATCTTTTTAATGATTGGATTTTTACTTCCTCTGCTTCCAGATTGAAGTATTTTGTCGTGAACACAGTTTTTAATTTTGGATGTTTTGAAAACAGATGAATTAGAGCAGCCCAGTAACGGTCACGGAATAAATGTGATGGTATTTGATTTGACATTTTATTAACCCCTCTCTTCATTACATTTAATTCTCAATTCGTGAATATTAATCCCAAAAAAAATTTGATTAATAGATACGTTCAAAATTTCTGCTAATTGAGGAATTTTTTCAGCATCTAAACCTTTTTTACCTGATTCAATTTCACTCAACATAGAAGGAGATTTATATCCTAATTCCCTTGAAACATAGATCTGAGTTAATCCTCTAAACTCACGTATTTCTTTGATGTTAGTCCCAAGTACTTTCAATCGTTATCACCTCGTTATTCTCAATATGTGAACTAATTAACCTCAGTATATATTCACATTTTGAGAATGTCAATATACCATTTCTCACTTTGTGAATAAAATTTCTCGATTAGAGAATAAATGATAATATTTATATTAGGAGGCGAATATAGATGGAGTTTCACGAAAGATTAAAAGCCGTAAGAGAGAAAAAAGATATAAAACAAAATGCTGCTGCTAAAAAAGTAGGAATAAAAAATAATACATTATCTAGTTATGAATCCGGTGACCGTAAACCAGATTACGATACATTAATAAAATTAGCCGATTTATATGAAGTGTCAGTCGAATATTTATTAAGAGGAAAGATAGAACAAAAAGCTGAAAAAGAGAACCTCTATTTCTTTGATATGGAGGGCTTATCAGGGGAAGAAATTGAGGACATTAAAAGGCATATCGACTATGTGAAGTGGAAAGCGAAAGAAGAGAAAGGGAAATAAGGTGACAAAGAAAGATAAAAAGAATATAGAGTATGTAATAAAAGGAATAATACTTATCCCAGGACTATGGGTTATTTTTGAAAGTGATTTTAGTTGGCAGTATTTACTTGGATTACTTTTTGCTGTTTATATAGTTCCGACTATTATCGTTGCAATGATCCCTGATAAACAAACTAAGAAGAAAAAATCTAATACCATTAATACCTCTAAGCAAACTACAATAAGAACTACGAAGTCTGAAGTACCTACAAAGGAACACAATATCTTAAGGACTGACAATGAAATATTTACCTTACCTTTTAAAAAGCTTACATGGAGAGAATTTGAGCGCCTTTGCTACCTTTACTACAAAGCTAAAGGGCATGAAGTTCAAGAAACAAAAGAGGGTGCTGATGGTGGAGTTGATTTAATTTACTTTGATCCAATACATAATGCAAATGTTGCTGTTCAAATAAAGCAATATTCCAAACCTATTGATGTTAATATTATTAGAAATATAGATTCTGCAAAAAAGAATCATAAATGTCCTCTGGCAGAAATTATTACCACAAGTACATATACACAAGCAGCGAAAGATGAGGCTGAGGCTAGAAGAATAATATGGAGAGATAAAAACTGGGTTGAACTGTTTTTATTACCCTGGAGAGAGAAAGAAGCAAAGAAGAGAAAGATCAGTTAATTAACTGGTCTTTTTTTGATATTGCAATAAAGAACATTTGTTCCTATAATTGGTTTTGAGGTGATTCATTTGGCCTATGTGTATAGACCATTTTCTCTGGATAAATGGGTTTCGAAATTTTTAATGCGAATAGGTATAATGACTCCAGAGGATATTGACGAAAAGAAAATAGCTAGATTGTTAGACATTCACTTGAATTATTCTGAAAAACGTAACTATTCCTATGAAAATGGGAGATTCAAAATAATAAACATTAACATTTATTTGGACAAAGAAAAACAGCGTGAAATATTTTTCCACGAGCTTTGTCACCTTCTCCGCCATGCAGGAAGTCAATTAGAAATGCCATTATCTTGGAGAGAATTGCAAGAATGGGATTGCGATCGTTTTATTAAATATGCAGCAATCCCTTTTCACATGTTGGATGCTGTTGACTGGAAAAGCCCATCTTTAATCAGTGACATGTCCTCTGTATTTAAAGTATCTGAGGATATTTGCGAATACCGGGTGGAACATATTAGAAGAAACATGAAGGAGAAAAAGGATTAATATAATATTGTAAAGGAGTGAATGACTTTGCAATACAACATTCTGGCTAATCTGGACGCCTTGGT
This sequence comes from Bacillus sp. JJ1773, assembly GCF_036962035.1. Lineage (NCBI taxonomy): Bacteria > Bacillati > Bacillota > Bacilli > Caryophanales > Bacillaceae > Bacillus > Bacillus sp. JJ1773. The sequence continues at coordinate 1,690 of NZ_JBALNX010000096.1, read as the reverse complement.
TTATTTAAGGAAAAGCCGTAAAGACCTCGAAGAAGAAAAGCGCCAGGCAGATATGGGCAATCATTTTGATACATTGGACCGCCATAGAAGTCAATTACTGGATTTTGCTAGGCTAAAAAATATTAATATCGTTGACATTTTACCTGAGGTTGAATCAGGTGAATATATTTCCGAACGTCCAGAAATGCAGAAACTTCTTAGGCGTGTAGAGAACGGAGAAGCTGATGCTGTTCTCTGCATGGATTTAGACCGCCTGGGTCGTGGAGACATGGTTGATCAAGGAACAATCTATCGGATATTTAGAAACTCACAGACTATCATTGTAACGCCTACAGAGGTTATTGACCCACAAGATGAAAACCAAGAATTAACCTTTAGCATTAAATCATTGATTGCCCGTGAAGAGCTTAAAGCAATCACTAAAAGGATGCAGCGTGGACGAAGGCAATCTGCTAGAGAAGGAAAGTCAATTACTAGGAAACCTCCTTATGGTTATCTTAGGGATGATAATTTAAAGCTTTATCCAGACCCTGAGACTAGCTGGGTGGTTGAATTAATCTTTAATAGAACAGCAGCTGGTATTGGCCAAAGGACCATTGCTGAAGAATTAGATCAGATGAATATTAAACCTCCTGAATCCGATCAATGGGAGCATACAACTGTTGGTAGAATCCTTAGAAATGAAGTTTATATTGGGAATATTATATGGGGGAAAGTAAAGCATATTAAAGTTGATGGTAGGTATGAAAAAAGAAAACTGTCTAGAGAAAGCTGGCAAATTACTGAAAGCGCTCACCCTGCCATCATAGAAAAAGACCTCTTTTTCAAGGTAAACCAAGAATCTAAAAAGCGCTGGACTGTACCACTAACAAAAGAGAGAACATTAACTAATCCATTAGCTGGGATTCTCGTGTGTTCCAATTGTGGAAAAGCAATGGTTAGATTTCCACGTGTTGACCGTCCAAATGATACGGTTAGATGCAATAATCACCGCTGTAAAGGGATTCAAAAGGGAGCAACCTTTGCATTAGTTGAGGATAAAATAATTAAAACTCTTGAAAATATAATAGAGGAGTTTGAATTGCCAAAAGAAGAAAGAAAAAAAGGTAAATCCCTAATTAAACTAAAAGAAAAGGCACTTCAAGGATTAGAAAATGAGAAAAAAGAGATTGAGGTACAAAATGAAAATATCCACGAACTCTTAGAAAAAGGTATATATAATATAGATACGTTTTTACAAAGGCAGCAAGTAATAAGAGAAAAACTTGAGCAAGTTGATGTAAAAATTTCTTATTTAAAGACTGAAATTGATAGGGAATACAGACAGCAAGAAGCCCAGATAACCTTTATCCCTAAATTAAAAAATGTTCTGGAAGTCTATCACTCTACAAATGATGTTGAAATGAAGAATAGATTATTAAAATCGGTTATTGAAAAGGCTATTTTCACACGAAAAATAGAATGGATAAAACGCGATCAGATTGAAATAGAACTTTTTACAAAAATATAAAAGGCTGATAATACAGCCTTTTTCTTAATCCCATATAGATAAATTTATTAATGTTACAAAACTTGCCCCTTTAAACCAAAGACTTTATTAATCATAAATAAGGGTAACATTTTACAAATACATATTAACCATTTGAACTAATCCGAGGACATCGAATTCTATATAATTTCCTGAAAAACC
>NZ_JBALNX010000095.1:0-36893 GCF_036962035.1 Bacillus sp. JJ1773 | reverse complement strand
ATTCTATAGAGAATAGCTAGTATTAAGTCAACTTCTATTGTCAAATGATCACTACAAGCATTAATACCATGTTTATTGTAATTTCCACAAATATATCCTCGACAGTTCCTTTTAAATTGCATCACACGCCCTCAAGATATCTTTACAAAACAGGTCAAAATCCATGAACAATTGACAAATACTTTGAAAGGTAACCGTTATATACGTCGATTCCTAACTATTAAACAAGTTGCATGAAGGGTGTTGTCGATTAAAAAGTTTTTTAAAATGACAAAAATAGTCAAAATATTCACAAAATAATGCTTAGAATTATCACCAAGGTTTAAAAGAATCTATTAAATATTTTATAGAGAAATCATCATATTTACGCGCTTAGTAAACTTCCGATGGAAGATTCTTTTTTGCAATTGCCAAGCTAACAAAATAGTAGATTTCATGAAGGGGTTGGCATTTTTTGCATGTGTTGTCCGATTTATGGCTATATGGTTTATGGCTTTGAGGGGGGGGATAAACCCAGGTAAGGCATTAAGCTGTGAAAGGGGGCGTTAATGGGGCTAATAACGATAAAGAAATGATGACATAGCGTAATCATCAAGGGGAGTTTGAAAACAAAAACCTACATAAAGTAGGGAATGTTCCAAGAGGGAGGAGAATCACTTTGAAGCTTAGAGGTAAGATTGCTGCATTAACGACCACTATATTGCTTGCGATGTCTTCAACAGCCACTTTTGCTGCGGAACCAGGGCTGGATACAATGCCCGGCCCAGTGGATCCCCAGTCATGGGTGAACCCGGAGAATATGACGTGGAATGATTATAATCAGGTCCCGGGTATTGACTGGAATACAACGAATATTAAGCCGGAAACCGAACTTAGAGGGGCCTTGATTTTGGTTGACTTTCCGGATCAGGATTTTATCCTGACCAAACCCAAGGGTTCAGAGCTCGTCGGTAATCCGCAAGTCAACGCTGTTCCTCGTGAACAACTTGGGGAATGGTGGAAGAATTTCTTGAATGTCCCAAGTGCACTCAACAACTATCAGACAATCGATGGTTTTTGGAAAGAGAACTCTTATGGAAAATGGGGCGTATCACTTGATTCTTATGGTCCGTACCGTTTGGATAAAAACGAATTTCAGTATGGGCTTGAGAACAGTCATAATACTGGTTTCCTGCCATCGAATTATCAAAGAGGAAACCTTTTCACAGATGGCGTAAATGCAGCTACAGATGACATAACCGCCTCTGGAAAGGAATATGACTTTGCGTTTATCGTTCATGCTGGCTATGATGAATCAACTGTATGGCAGGAACTCGGCGAAATGATGTTTTTGAATCAAGACTCGGTGACTGATGAATTTGGGCCGCCGAAGGATATGCCTGGATTTGAAAATATGCCAAACTGGGCAAAAACTCGTTACGTACCATGGTCTTCCTGGTACGCAGCCAAAGCTATTTGGTCCGCCGCATCTAGTGCAAGGATCAATGGCAAAACAATTCGTGTTTCTATTCAAGGCGAAAGTGATGGCATGGGCACATTCGCTCACGAATTTGGCCATCTCCGCGGTCTTGGCGATAACTACAATAATGCGGCTCTTGACCCTAGAACCTATTCGGGTTATTGGGAAACGATGAGCCGTGGATCATTCAATGGCCCCGGTGGGACGCACACTCGCTGGATGATTCCATCTACCCTTGGTGCTTCTTTATCGGCACCACATATGCTTCGTAATAAGATGAAACAGGGATTTGTATCCGATGATGAAGTCCTGCAACTAAACCGTGATGACTTAAAAGAATCTGGACCGGTGTTTGCGGATATTGTCGCGCGTCAAGCACCAATTGGCAGTCAATTCGGCCGAACCGGACTCCACGGCATCAACATCAGCATGGACGATTTAACACCAACCAATTACCTTGCCGGTGACTGGCGTAACGATATAATAGGCAATAGATTGTTCAATAACTACACCCTTGAAGTGGTAGACCGTTTTGGTGCGGATTCCTTTGCTGCCGACTCCGGTGTATTGATTGCCAAAACGAAAAATGCGGAGACTTCCCCGTTCATTTGGGTAGTTGATTCACATCCCGAAGATATCAATCTGAAGGACTTTACAAGACCTGACGGTACAACAGCAATGGTTGGCAAAGGTGACCCTCGTCAAGCTCTTGATGCTTTATTCAAAGCTGGGAATGGGGCAAGTTTGGTCTCCGGCCAATTCGATGGTTCTATTGGCAAAGACACTGTTGTCAGTGAGTACATCGATCCATACAATAAACTTCATTTCTACATTTTAGGGCAACACAAAGACAATGACGGCGTACTTCGTTATCAGGTTGCTGTCCGTAACACGGAGGGCTCAGGTGCCTTTAAGCGCGGAGTAAATGTAAGCGCTGGCACTGTACAACCTGCCGTACAGGACAAAGTGGCAGTCTATCATTTTAATGTTACTAATACTGGCGATGCAAAGGATCTTATTCGCATCAACGCTTCTGCAGGTGATGATTGGACAGTTCAACTTGATCACAACGTACTGGCTGTGGAACCCGGAGCAACTGTCGATGTACCGGTATACGTGAAAATTCCGAAGGGCAAGGAAGCTCCAGCAAACCTTACCTTTACGGCTACTTCAGAGACAGACTCTAATCAAAGCGTTACCGAGACCAATCTTATGACAGGTAATCTAAGCGCAACCGGTCTAAGTTCTGTTATTGATAGCTTTGCCAACGAGGGAGCCTTCAAAGCAGGTGCAGCGCAAGCATTGAAGGCACATTTGAATTCCGTCGATCAATTTGAAAAGAAAGGATCTGCGGATAAGGTTGTCAAACACATTAATGATTTTAAAGGATTCCTGGATCTTAAAAAAGATGCGAATCAAATCTCCGTAAAAGCGTATAACAGTTTGAAAGCGTATGCCGATGCAATGATTGAGATCTGGCAATAGGTTAGATTCACTTTTCAGAATATACCTCCTGTGCCGGGGATGACCTGGTACGGGAGGTAACAAACTCAAAAACTTATAAAACGTGAAGGTGGGAAATTAATAAATAGACTTCTTCATCAAATTTGAACTCGGGTAAGGTTTCGTTGTTACATATCCATTTTCTCGATTTTCGTGAGTTTATGATACTCATAGGAAACAAAAACAATAGAATGGTTGGGACAGGTAAAGCCAAGTCAGATTCGTCAGCGGCAATGACTTTGGGAAGCAGTCAAAAGTAGGAGTGAAGATAATTGAAGAAAACGATCACAGTTTTAGCCATTTTATCATTGTTATTTTTACTTAGTGCCTGTTCGGCTCGAACCTCTGGCGAAGGGAGCAAGGTACTTGTTAAAACGGGCTATGGAAATATCACAAAAGATGATTTATATAAAGAAGTGATGAGTTCCGAGCGGGGAAAAGAATTGATTCAGAAGTTGGTCTATATGCAAATTTTGGAAGGTAAATATGAGGTGTCTGATAAAGAGGTGAATCAACGGCTGGACGATATAAAGGAACAGGCCGGTGATAATGATGGATTTAACATGTTCCTACAAAAACAGGGCTTTAAAAACGAAAAAGAATTAAAGGATTATATTAAACAATCCATTTATTTCTTTAAAGCAACAACAGACGGGGTGACGGTATCAGATAAACAAATAACAGATTACTATGAACAAAATAAAGACCAATACACGGAGGTGAGAACCAGCCATATTCTCGTGGATGAGGAGTCAACTGCTAAAGAAATTGAACAGGAACTAATGAAAGGAACCGACTTTGCCGAATTGGCAAAAACAAAATCGACGGATAAGATGTCTGGAGCAGAAGGCGGGGATTTGGGCTATCTTTCCGGGCGAAGCCAGGAAATGGATCCGACATTTCTTGCTGCGGCTATGAAATTGAAAAAAGATGAAGTGAGCGAACCGGTCAAGACAATGTTTGGTTATCACATCATTAAGGTAACAGATATAAAGGTGACGCCATTAAGCAAGGTGAAAGATCAAATCAAACAAGCGCTTATGGGAAAAGAGGCAAAACATGTACAGGAGATATTAAACAATTTGAATAAAGAAATTGAGATTAAAGAAGATGCATTAAAAGATGCATTTAAGGATGTGGAACCGCAACAACCAAAGCTTCCCCCTCAAAGTTAAAATATTCGGTCATTGCTGATTGGTTAGTATGGCCGGATAGTCATATGATGGAATTTGAGCCAATGATTTAAGGGTTTCAGGCGTCGATGAACTGTAGATCATTGTGCTCATTCCAGCCATAAGTAGTTGGTATGATTATCACCGAGCTTTACAACAATTACATAATTAAAAAACCTCACCCAAGCATGATGCTTGAAGATAGTAAAATACTATTCAATCGATTTTTTCTTAGGTAAAAATGTAAGGCTCTTCGCCAATTACCGTAATTTTGCAGAAAAACCCTATGTCTTATTTTCTAAAAGATTAAAAACCGGACAAAGGAATGGGTTCAGTTGCGAAGAGATACATCACTTCCTCCTAATTTTGGATAATCAACACGCGTAATATTATGTCTTTAATCCTCCAACTCCGCATTTTAAGACAATCATTTTTGGATATCCCCTGATTGTCATTTGTATCTGAAGTATTACCTTTGTTCCAAATGATAGAACATTTTACATTCGGTATCCATCTACTACTCCAACCATTCCATAACAGGCCAATATCCGAGGGTATAAAATGTCAGACCCTACATGGGCTTGATCATTAAAGGGATCGGTAAGTTTTTTTATACCAAATATATTCCAACAAAGCAGGTCAAAATCCATGAACAATTGACAAATACTTTGAAAGGTAACTGGTAAATACGTCGATTCCCAATTATTAAACAAGTTATATGTAGGGTTTTGGCAATTAAAAGTTTTTTATAACGCCAGTAGATGGCAAGATTTTCACTATGCATTGCTTAGAATTAAAACCAAGGTTTAAAAGAATCTATCAAATATTTTATAAAGACATCATCATACTTATGCGACTGGCAAAATTCCAATAGATTCTTTTATTTGCAAATTGCCAAGCTTACCAAAATAGTAGATTCCATGAAGGTGTTGGCATTTTTTGTAGGAATTGTCCGATTAATGACCATATGGTCAATGGCTTGAGGGGGGTGATAAACCCAGGTAATGAATTAAGCTGTGAAAGGTAAGGAGGCGATAAAGGGGCTAATAACGATAAAGAAATGACGATATAACGTAATGATCAAGGGGAATTCGAAAATAAAAAACCTACATAAAAAGTGGGTTATTATCCAATAGGGAGGCAAATTACTTTGAAGTTGAGAATTAAGATTGCCGCATTATCAACCACGATATTACTTGCGATGTCATCAACATCCGCTTTTGCAGCGGACCCTGGGCTGGATAAAATGCCCGAACATGTGGATCCCCAGTCTTGGGTTCTTACCGATTATCTGACATGGAATGACTATAATCCGATCCCGGGAATAGACTGGAAAGCCCCAGACATCAAAGCGGAGAGGGAATTGAGAGGGGCATTGATTCTAGTAGATTTCCCTGATCTGGGGTTTATCCTTAGCGATCCCGAAGGTTCTGATCCAGCTGGTAATCCAAGGGGCATCGGATCAATTCCCCGTGAGGACGTTCCGGAGTTTTTTAAGGATTTTCTCACCAAGCCAAGTGCCCTAAATAACTACCAAACGATGGATAGTTTTTGGAAGGAGAACTCCTATGGAAAATGGGGCGTAACCCTTGATGCTTATGGTCCCTACCGGTTGGATAAAAATGAATTTCAGTATGGGCTTGAGAGCAGTCATAATACTGGTGCATTGCCAAGTAACTATACAAGAGGAAACCTTTTTCAGGATGGTATAAATGCGGCCACAGACGACATAAATGCATCTGGAAATGAATATGACTTTGCGTTCATTGTTCATTCGGGTTATGCCGAATCAGCCGTATGGCAGGAATTCGGTGAAATGATGTTCCTTAATCCAGAGTCGGTGCCTGATGAATTTGGACCTCCGGATTTACCTGGATTTGAAAACCTGCCAAACTGGACAAAAACTCGTTATGTACCATGGACTTCCTATTTTGCGGCCAAAGCAATATGGTCTTCCGCATCAAGTGCAAGGATCAACGGTAAAACGATTCGTGTTTCTATTCAAGGCGAAAGTAATGGTTTGGCTACATTTGCCCACGAATTCGGTCATCTTCAATCTCTTGGTGATAATTACAACAACCCATTCGGGGTCCCTCCAGTCCGGTCATATGCTGGAAATTGGGAATTAATGGCCAGCGGAAGCTTCAATGGACCGGGTGGCCCGCATACGCGCTATTTTATTCCTGCCACCCAGGGTGGATCCTTACCGGCTCCACATACGCTGCGAAATAAGATGAAACAAGGATTTCTATCCGATGATGAAGTCCTTGAGCTAAACCGTGATGAATTAAAAGAATCTGGGCCGGTGTTTGCAGATATTATCGCACGCGAAGTGCCGATTGGCGATAATTTCGGCCGGTCCGGACTCCACGGTATCAACATCAGCATGAACGATTTAACACCAACTAATTACCTTGCCGGTGACTGGCGTAACGATATAATAAGCAATAGATTGTACAATAACTACACCCTTGAAGTGGTGGATCGTGTCGGTGCAGACTCCTTCCAATCCGATGCCGGCGTATTGATTTCCAAAACGAAAAATGCAGAAACTGCCCCGAGTGTCTGGATTATTGATTCCCACCCGGAAGATATTAATCTGCCTGACTTCATAAGACCTGATGGCACAACATCTATGCTTTCCTTAGGGGATGAGCGACAGCTTGCCGACGCTTTATTTAAAGCCGGGAGTGGGGCAACTTTGGTCAAGGGCCAATTCGATGGTTCCATTGACAAAGATACTGTTGTCAGTGAGTACGTCGATCCGTACAATAAACTCCATATCTACATTTTAGGGAAACACAAAGACAATGACGGCGTACTTCGTTATCAGGTTGCTGTCCGTAACACGGAGGGCTCAGGTGCCTTTAAACGCGGAGTAAATGTAAGCGCTGACACTGTACAACCTGCCGTACAGGACAAAGTGGCAGTCTATCATTTTAATGTTACTAATACCGGCGATGCAAAGGATCTTATTCGCATCAACGCTTCTGCAGGTGATGATTGGACAGTTCAACTTGATCACAACGTACTTGCTGTGGAACCCGGAGCAACTGTCGATGTAGCGGTATACGTGAAAATTCCTAAGGGCAAGGAAGCTCCAGCAAACCTTACCTTTACGGCTACTTCAGAGACAGACTCTAATCAAAGCGTTACCGAGACCAATCTTATGACAGGTAACCTAAGCGCAACCGGTCTAAGTTCTGTTATTGATAGCTTTGCTAACGAGGGAGCCTTCAAAGCAGGTGCAGCGCAAGCATTGAAGGCACATTTGAATTCCGTCGATCAATTTGAAAAGAAAGAATCTGCGGATAAGGTTGTCAAACACATTAATGATTTTAAAGAATTCCTGGATCTTAAAAAAGATGCGAATCAAATCTCCGCAAAAGCGTATAACAGTTTGAAAGCGTATGCTGATGCAATGATTGAGATCTGGCAATAGGTTAGATTCACTGTTCAGAATATACCTCCTGTGCCGGGGATGACCTGTTACGGGGAGTAACGAGCTCAAAAACTTTTAAAACGTGAAGATGGGAAATCAATGAATAGACTTCTCTATCAAACTTGAACTAGGGTAAGGTTTCATTGTTCATATCCATTTTCTCGATTTTGTGAGTTTATGATACTCATAGGAAACAAAAACAATAAAATGGCCGGGACAGTAGGCGAACTGTCCCGCCTCATTTAAGCAGGAAAACCCAATTGGTATTATTGGTTGATTTATTCTTTCCCTGTATTGTTACGTTTTTAAAATATCCATAAAAATATCGAAGGCATTTTAAAGCTTATTCAGCTTTTTATTTAGATGGTAAATCAAGTCAAATCCGTCAGCGGTAATGACTTTGGGAAGTTGCCAAAAGTAGGAGTGAAGATAATGAAGAAAATGATCCCAGTTTTAGCCATTTTATCATTGTCTTGCAGCGGCTATGAAATTGAAAAAAGGTGAAGTGAGCGAGCCGGTCAAGACAGTATTTGGTTATCACATCATTAAGGTAACAGATAGAAAGGAGACACCATTAAGCGAGGTGAAAGATCAAATCAAACAAGCGCTTATGGGAAAAGACGCAAAACCGATACAGGAGATATTAAACAATTTGAATAAAGAAATTGAGATAAAAGAAGATGCATTTAAGGATGCATTTAAGGATGTAGAACCAAAACAACCAAATATGTCCCCTCAAAGTTAAATGTTCAGCCATAAGTAGTTATTGTGATTATCGTTGACCTTTACACCAATTACATAGTTATCTATGCTAATAAAGATTGTGATGAGTCTTAATTCGACGTTCGAATTGCCTTTCAAAATTGGTACCCTTAGGTCATTGAGAAATATTAAAGCAACCAAAACGATTGGGCTCGGGTGATGCAAGTTCCGGGGCCTTTTTATTTTGCTTGCCTAGCAACCCGTTAATTACTAGATGGGGAGAGTCAAATCCGAGTAAGTGTTCGGTGGCTTTCTGGCGACTGATGGAAAATGGCCTAATAGGACTTGATATCCTATTGGATGGAATTTTACTATTGATTTAGTTGCAAAAGGTAGGATGCGAATAAATAAAAAAATATGACTCACCAGCACCTCATGTGTTGAACATACATTTTGCACACGTGGAGTGAGTTTCACAACTCATTTTAAAGAAGAAAGGCAACTAACCCTCTGGGGCGTTGTCTTTTTACGTTTCCTGTAACGGATGTACAAAGATGTATTGAATATGGACAATGGACAGTACCATCGTGGTTGCAAGTGGTATTCTCAACTAGAAAAGTAAGAAAAAAGGCGTTAATTCTTAAGATTAGGACATCTTTTAGTTTTGCTTAATGTTAATAGCATGGTTCTCGTTGTCACATTAAAATTTCTTTTATGAAGTAGTTTATAATGAGACCCGGTAAAGGAGACAAATTATTGTTAAAGTGAAATAACACCTAAAACGGTTGTTTCTACATATTTAGGTAAGGAAGTAAGGGCATTTCAAACAATAAGCAGTAGAAACCAGGATTATATACTTAACCTCTGTCCCAAGCTATCGCATCTTACTGATTTTCTTAGCACTTTTCATGTTGAACTTAAGGTTTATAATGTTTAAAATTTTCTATAGTTTGATAAAAAGTGCTTAAGCATGGTATATGTTTTAAAAGAAGCAGGCACATTCTTGCAATGTAAATTTGAGACGAGAGTTTAACTCTTATAAGAGAGGTTTGAGTTTATATATGATAGATAATTTTTGGAGTGAATTACCAAGACCGTTTTTTGTACTTGCACCAATGGAAGATGTGACCGATGTTGTTTTTCGCCATGTGGTGAGTAAAGCAGCCAGACCTGATGTGTTTTTTACAGAGTTTACAAACTCGGAGAGTTATTGTCACCCAGATGGGAAGCAAAGTGTGCGTGGGCGTTTGACTTTTACAGAAGATGAACAACCTATTGTGGCTCATATATGGGGGGATAGACCTGAAAACTTTCGGAAAATGAGTATCGGTATGGCTGAACTAGGATTTCGGGGTATTGATATCAATATGGGCTGTCCTGTACCTAATGTGACATCGAATGGGAAGGGAGCCGGTCTGATTCTTCGTCCGGAAGTTGCAGCAGATTTAATACAAGTAGCAAAAGCAGGAGGACTGCCTGTAAGTGTGAAGACAAGGCTAGGTTACACGGATGTGGAGGAGTGGCAGGCGTGGCTAACGCATATATTGAAACAGGACATCGCCAATCTTTCTATTCATCTGCGTACAAGAAAGGAAATGAGCCAAGTCGATGCTCATTGGGAGCTGATTCCGGAGATAAAGAAACTTCGTGACGCGATTGCACCGGATACGCTGCTAACAATCAATGGAGACATTCCTGACCGACAAACTGGGCTACAGCTCGCTGAACAATATGGTATTGATGGAGTTATGATCGGGCGAGGTATTTTTAAAAATCCTTTTGCTTTTGAAAAAGAGCCAAAAGAGCATAGCAGTAAAGAATACCTTGATCTTTTAAGACTGCAGCTTGATCTTCAAGATCAATATGCGGAAGTACTGCCACGTTCAATCTCAGGGCTTCATCGCTTTTTCAAAATTTATGTCAAAGGATTCCGTGGAGCAGGTGAATTAAGAAATCAATTGATGAATACGAAATCAACAGATGAAGTGCGTGCATTCCTTGATAACTTTGTGCTAGAGAATGATTAATAATATCTAAGGTAAACTCTACCACATACATCACAATTCAAGTCATTTGGAAAATGTCGCAGAGTTTGAGTTGAAAAATAAATAAGGTGAAAAAAGAAGTCTAGCAATAGACTTCTTTTTTATGGTGAAATAACAATAATGACTGTTTACCTATCTGTATAAAGAAGGAATTTGTTTTTATTTCTTGAATTCCTTATTTAATGGAAAAATAAAAGAAATTAGAGATGGGAGCGAGTTTATTATGATGATAAAAGGTATCGGAGGAATATTTTGGAGGACTAAAAATCTAGATGCCATAAAAAAATGGTACAGTGAAGTGTTGAAGATTGAAATTGATAATTGGAATGGGACCATTATTAAACCCCATTCAGAAAATAAAACGATCTTTTCTTTCTTTACTGAAGATGACCCTTACTTCCCAACAGAACAGCAAGTGATGTTAAATTTCCAAGTTTATAATCTAAACGAGACTATTGAGCATCTAGAACAAATTGGTGTACCTCTTGTAAAGGAGCAAGAGATTAGTGAATTTGGTAAGTTTATTTGGATTAAAGATCCTGAAGGCAGACTGGTTGAGCTATGGGAGAAATAACGGGTTGTCATTATTCATATTTTGTTGAGTACATGGGTGCTTAGTTTAAGTGAACAACAAGGAGATTAAGAAAATGAGAATCCCGATATATCAGGTTGATGCTTTTACAAAAGTACAATTTAAAGGAAACCCAGCGGCAGTATGTCCATTAAACGAATGGATAGAAGATGATTTAATGCAAAAGATTGCTGCAGAAAATAATTTATCTGAAACCGCATTTTTTGTAAAAAAAGATGATGAATATGAGTTAAGATGGTTCACTCCAAAAGGGGAAATAGACTTATGTGGACACGCAACATTAGCGTCTGCTTATGTAATATGCACTTATTTAGATGAAAATTTAAAGAATGTAAAGTTTCATACAAAAAGTGGACTTTTAGAAGTATCGAAGGATGGCGGTCTATTTACATTGAGTTTTCCTTCTAGAGAAGGAGAAAAATGTGATACTCCAGAGGAACTTATTAAAGGTTTAGGTAAAGAACCTAAAGAGGTCTATAAGGCAAGAGACTATCTGGCGGTATTTGATTCAGAACAAGATATTTTAGATCTTGAATTAAATATGGATGAACTAAAAAAACTAGATGGTTTTGGTGTAATAGTGACAGCTAAAGGGAAAGAAGTAGATTTCGTATCAAGATTTTTTGCACCAAAGGCAGGAATAGATGAAGACCCCGTTACTGGTTCTGCTCATTGTACGTTAGTTCCGTATTGGAAGAATAAATTGAATAAAGATGAATTTGTCGCATTGCAATTATCAGAAAGAGGCGGAAAGCTATATTGTACTGATTTAGGTGAAACGGTAAAAATGTCTGGAGAAGTTGTATCTTATTTAGAAGGATATATAAATGTTTAGGGAAATTTGTTTAACAAATTAAAAACTTTTTGACGGGTGCTATTCTTCAAGAAAGAGAATAGCATTTCTTATTGTAGGGGGGAGGTTTATTCAATAATAAATCACATCAGGGATCTGCATTTACCGTGAGTTTACTGTAAAATATTGTTAGAAAAGTTAATTTTCAATAAAATAAATCCATACAGGAAACCGAGGATAATGAACAATCGTATTATATAGCGAGAAAATTATTATGGGGGAGGATGGGGTAATCTTGGCAAAGTATGAAAAGACAATTATTGGTCAATTTGAGAAAGTGGTTAATCAGTTGCAAAACGATATTGGTAATAGCGGAATAAGTATGAGATTAGTTGATGAAAGCAACTACACTATTGGAGATACTAAAATAGCAGTTCGGGTTTATGATAAATATTTTATGAGAAATGGAAACAGAGCAAGTTTGAGTCTTACTGTAGTAGGTTATAACAGTAATATTTTTATTTCAGCAATTGGTGCTGGCGGGGGACAAGGTGTTTTTTTAAACTTTAGTCTTGGTGCCGAAGATGATATGGTGGCAATAGTACAGGAAAGTATAGAACAAATGGAATAATACTTAATTTTATTTCTAATCGCAGTTTCCTCATAATAAGAAGTATATTTTAATTCGAACCCTACTTAATTTTGTATCCCAAGATTGTGAATAACAAAAAAGTTTGGTTCATACCCCTGAATTAAGCTTTTTTATTTCTATACGAGAATTCCAATTGATTTTTCAATTTCCTTCAACAAAGTATATTAATACTTAAATGATGACAGCCAAGATATGTTTTTTAACCTCCTTCATATCCAATTTTTGTTTATACTGTGTTTGAACAACTTCTAATAATTCAGCTCTAATGGCTTCTGCTTCATTTCGATCTCATATTCCTTGTGGTACGTAAATAGAAAACTTTCGATAAAACGAAATCGAAAGAGTGATAATATTAGTATAGGAAAAATGTAATATAACGGATTGAAAGTGAATCAATTAAGGAGATATGGATATGGTAGTGAAAGAACAGCAAAAACAGATCAATAGAGTTCTTGAATATATAGATGAACATCTAAACGAATCACTTCCTCTTGAAAAGTTAGCTAAAGCCTCAACCTATTCGGTTTATCATTTTCAGCGTACATTTAAAGCCATTACGGGTGAGACACCTGCCGGTTATATTAAAAGACTACGGCTTGAGAATGCTGCCCATTTTTTAATTTATGAGCAGCAAATTCCTATTACTCAAATTGCATTCATGTGTGGATTTTCGTCACTGTCTTACTTTACTTATTCATTTAATGAGTATTTTAAGACGAGTCCTAAGAAATGGCGTGAAGGAGCCTATATGGAACGGTTTCCAAGGGAGTACCAGGATAGCAAGAAATCTAAACTTTTTAGCAATAATATGAAAGATAAAAATCAAAGCAACACATATAATGAGTTTAAATGGTTGGACTTGACCAAAGTAAAAATAATTGAAATGCCAGTTTGCGCAACTGTAAATAGACAAAGTGTTGGCCCTTATACACGCGGGATTCCTGGTGTTTGGGAGGACCTTTATCATTGGTCAAAGTCTAGAGATTTACTAAAACACAATACGTTTCTATTTGGAGTTCCTAGAAATAACCCATATATCACCCCACCTGAAAAAAGCCGATATGATTGCCGTATTGCAATATATGAAGAGGATCTTTCAAAAGTAGATGATGGACTTACTTATCTATTTAAGGGTGGTAAACATGTCGTCTATGAATTTGATGAGCCAGTAATGTATAGTGAGAGAAGCAAATTAATAGAGTGTTATTCGGAGTTATACAGTTTTTGGCTGCCGAAAAGTGGATACAGATATTTGGGAAATCCAATCGAATTGGTCGAACTCGAGCCAATAGAAGGATCGCTTTCAATCGAATGCAAAATTAAGGCGATTTGTTTAGCAATAGAACCGAAATAGGAGGAAATCATTTAATGTTTATTGATTTTGGAAGCCTTCAGTACCTGCCCATAATCGTGGGAGGAATTGTTTATATGGTTTACGGAGGAATTTATTACTCTGTCGTTTTATCAAATAAAAACAAGAATCAAAGTATTCTTGGAAATCAAAGCGCCGGTCCATTTAAATATATCTACTCTATCATCCTTGCATTTATTAATTCATTCTTAGTAGGTGTACTCATTCAATCAGTCGGATCCGATCATTTTCTAGCAGGAGTAGGAATCGGTTTCATCATAGGCTTAATGATTTCATTGGTTTATTTGAAAAATACGTTATTTGGTTTAATGTCTAAGAAGTCATTTCTGGTTGCAATAGGAGACCATTTAATCATATTCACACTGCTTGGTACGATTCACGGATTTTTCATGTAAGAGTTCAATAATTAAGATGAAGAGGACAAACTAAGATTTGTTCTCTTTTTTTATCTTTGTAGCGTTGACTGGTGTTAATCGAAATGTTACCATAAGGTCACATGATTAACACGTGACCTTTTAGTCACGTGTTAATAAATTTTAATGAAAGGATCGATTGGATGGACGAAGAACTCTCAACCGTTTTTAAAGCATTAGGACATCCGATCCGAAGGAGAATTCTCGATATTCTTAAGGTTTCACCGAAAACAACTGGAGAACTAGACGACTATTTTCCGGAAGTAACCAGGTATGCCATTATGAAGCATTTAAAGATTCTAGAGGATGGGAATTTGGTGGTAGTACGGCGTGAAGGAAAGTATAAAAGGAATTTCCTTAATGCCATACCTCTTCAAGAAATGCATAACCGCTGGGTAGGTAAATATATGCAAACTACTGCCAGTTCGTTGTTAAACTTACGGGCGGCAGTACAAGAAAAAGGAGGAAATGATACGATGGAAACAAAGAAGGATTTTCGAATTGAACAGGAGTTATTCCTGGAAGCATCACGCGAAGAGGTTTTCAAAGCTTTAACTGAAACGGTGGAAAACTGGTGGGAATTTCGTCTAGCTCCAAAAGGAGTAACATCCCACTTTACATTTGATCCCGTCCCTGGCGGACAATTTATTGAAAAATGGGGTGAAACTGAAGGAGCAATCTGGGGGAATGTCTATTATGTAAATGCTCCTGCAGAAATTCGCTTGCATGGCCATCTTGGCATGCAAGGAGCGGTAAACAGTGCCTATACGTATCGTCTTCTTGAAAAAGAAGGAGGAACGTTGCTTCAACTATCCCATGCAGCCTCTGGTGTAATACAAGAGCATTGGGAAGAGGAGCACTCCAAAGGCTGGAAGTATTTACTTGGAACTTTACTTAAAAATTACGTAGAAAAGAAATAAAGTAGGAGGCCAAGATGGTAGACGTACTAACGGAGATTACAATAAATTGTCCTATTTCAAAGGTATCAGAATATGCAACAAACCCTGATCACGCTCCAGAATGGTATGTCAATATACATTCTGTAGAATGGAAAACACCAAAACCACTGACATTAGGCTCACAAATTGCTTTTAAAGCGACCTTTCTTGGCAGGGAACTTGCATATGTGTATGAAATTGTTGAATTTATTCCTATGAAAAAATTTGTGATGAGGACAGCGAATGGTCCATTTCCAATGGAGACTATCTATACATGGCAAGCAATAGATGAAAATCATACTCGGATGACTTTAAGAAATAAAGGTAACCCAAAAGGATTCAATAAGATTATGTCCCTTTTCATGACCACTATGATGAGGAGAGCAAACATGAAGGATTTGAAAAAAATCAAAGCCATCCTTGAAAAGTAATTTGTTCGGTAAAAATTTATTGATGTATATTAAAATTGGCATATGAATTCTAGATGTAACCGCTCTTGTACTTTTTCTTTTACCTGCACTCTCATGATTTTCTAGAGATAAGCCCGCCCAAGATGCTAAATGTTTTGATGAGGGAAACTGATGCATATTGGCACCTATTGCCGCTATAATCACCGATGCAGTCTCTTTGTTATACCTAGCTCGTCATTTACAGTTGAACCTTCTTTTTGTATTTTTCTAATAATAGGTTAATCTGATTATCGATATCTGAAATGAGACTTTCAATGAAAGTGCTATACATTCATGTTGTTTTAATAATTATATTGCGGGAGTTTTCTAAATGAAATATGAATGGAGAAAAAACGAGAAAGATTTATATATGCCTAAGCAAAAACCTGAATTGGTCACAGTTCCAAAGCAAAACTTTCTTATGATAAAGGGAAAAGGGGATCCCAATAAAGAGGATTTTTCCGAAAGAATAGGAGTTCTTTATTCATTGGCTTACGCTATTCGAATGATGCCGAAACAAGGATATACTCCAGATGGCTATTTCGAATATACCGTTTACCCTTTAGAAGGGATATGGGATTTAACAGAGAAAGGAAGAAAAATAGAAACTTTAGATAAAAATGAATTGCTATATACGATTATGATCAGACAACCAGACTTTGTAACGGAAGAAGTTGTAGAGAGAGCGATGGAAAGGGTAAGGAAAAAGAAACCACATCCGTTGCTAAAAGAGGTGACATTCGATTCAATTGAAGACGGTCTGTCTGTACAAATGCTCCATTTAGGCTCATATGATGAAGAACCACAAACTTTTGAGAGAATGAATGAGTTTTTAACCACCAATCAATTTGAAAGAGCCTGTTTAACACATCGAGAAATTTATTTATCTGATTTTAGAAGGGTAGAACCGGAAAAATTAAGAACAGTTCTCAGATATAAGGTAAGGCTAAGGAAATGAATAGGTACCATAATCCTAAATTCCGTAAAAATTACTAAAAAATTTTGGTTTCAAGGTGTTTTACATTAAATTCAATTGATTTTTTATTCCCTCAGACAATTGTTTCGAGGGATTTTTAATTGGGGTATAATGTGTTTTACTTAAAGTTTAGGATTTTGCGTGTTTTTGGCAGTATTAGAAAATGAGCCTATATATACAAGAAATGCATAGAAACTTGCATATTTAAGGCTCTTTAATTGTATTCCTTGTTGTGTTAAAGCTACCCATTACTTCAATAAGGAAAGGCATTACCGTTTTGTAGTAATGCCCTATACTGAGCCACTAGTGTATTCACTAAAAATTATCAATGACTCCTCCTAGTGAAGCAGCTTTGATGCTAGGCTCTTTGATTATTTCTAATATTTCATCCTTCGTCCCATAAGCAACTACCCCTAATATTTCTACATCGTCTATTTTAATATCTTTCATAGTGTTGTAAGCTTTCTTGTGTTCGCTGAAAGTACTCATTTTCAGTAACTTTAGGAACGCATCATATTCATATGCCAAATCTGTCGTTGAAGTATAAGAGTTTCTTATAGAGAAGTCTAATGCTTCATTCTCCCTAATAAACGTTGCAGACCAATCATATTCCATAGCCTCTTGTTGAAATGTGTTTAATTGGCTATTGCTATAAGTGTTTACCCAAAACCAAGTCATTTCGGGAAGCTCATTAAAAGGTAATTAACTTAGTTTGTATGGCTGATCAAAGGAGAGTGCTACCTCATATATTTTTTCCCCTTGCATACTATTAATCAGTTCTTCATCATTTTTATATTTTTTATAAGCAACCTTTGGATGAAGAAACAGCATTTCTCTCCAACCATTTTCTTTATAGGCAAATTGCCAATCCTCTCCTGTGACTCCTATGCTGCCACCTGAACCTCTTGAAATTAGAACAGATGGATTTAGTCCGAATGGATATTGTTTTTGTTCAATAACGAGCGATTTAATTTTCATGTCCTTTGAAATTTTATAATGGCTCATTCCTCCTAAAAACCTCTGGAATTCACGGGTTCATTGATATAGCCATTCGGAGTGCTAAGTCGGACATAGGCATCCCATTACTCCAGCGCTGGGCAAGGCGCTGGAGCTTCTCCCATCGAATTTATTTTTTATTTTTTGCAAGCGTTCCATCATGCTTTCTCCGATGATTGGCGAGAAATGCTGATCCACTTTTTTGAGTTTATTTCTCCACTCCGTTTCATCCGCTGGAGTTAACTCGTAAATTTGCATACTAGTATTCTCTTTTAATTGTTGAAGATTCGATTCATTCATGTCAATCGAATATTGCCAATTCCAATCTGTCGCTTCGACCATTGCTTCCCGAATGATGTCTTGAATCTCGCTCGGCAAACCATTCCAAAATTCTCGATTCATCAAGACAGCATAGCCTAAATAAGCATGGTTTGTAATCGTCATGTATTTTTGAACATGATAATATTTTTTAGAATATATATTCGAGATCGTATTTTCTTCTCCATCAATCGTTCCTTTTTCTAAATTATGATACGTTTGGTCGAAAGGGATTGGGCGGGAAGCGGCTTCGAGAACTTCATATTGCTTTTCGATCACTTTGCTAGGCATGATACGGAAAACTTGGCCCTTTACATCTGTTGGATGAATGATTGTCCCTTTCACTGTTGTCATTTGTTTAAAGCCGTTATACCAAAATGCTAAACCTTCAATATTTTGTTTTTTTAAGTCGGCAAATAAAGCTTCGCCAATCTCTCCTTCATACGCTTCTTTAACCGCTTCATTTGAGGAGAAGGCATAAGGCAAATCTAATACGAGCCATTCAGGAGAGAGCGTTCCTAATTTAGATGTTGACGGAGCAATCATCTGTACTTGTCCAGATTGAAGGGCATTCAGCTCACCTTCGTCAGAAAAGAGCTCGGCATTTGGAAAGACAACAACTTTGACTCTATTATTTGATTTCTTTTGAACAAGGTCAGCAAACCGCCCTGCTGCAAGCCCCTTTGGTGTATTTTCTGACACAACATGACTAAAACGAATGATTATTTGCTCCTTCATTCCCGTCTGCTCATCATCAAAGGGAACTTCTTTCATGAAGTGAAGACCGCTAGATCCGAAAAGGTAAGCTGCACTAAATCCTGCTATAATAAAAATAAATATTCCGAACAGCTTCTTCATCTATACACCTCGAATGTTTTCTATTATTCTAATTAAATAATAAAACGACTAATTGTACAACATTGTATGTCTTGAATAAAGGGGGGAAGCACATGTCGCTTAAGCGGCTGCCGATTCGTTCCAAAATTACATTATTATCATTCAGCATCGTCTTTTTTTCATTATTGCTCGGCGGCCTTATTTTAATAGGAAATATTGTGGAGCTTGAGGAAGAAGAGTATGGAAAAAGAGCGATGATTACGGCAAAAACCGTCGCTCAGCTTCCAGATGTCATTCGCCATGTTACGGAACCAAATGGATGGATTGAAATGGATCCTACTATTGAAAAAATCCGCAATATTAATAATGCGGATTATGTGACCGTCTTAAATATGGAAAGGATTCGTTACTCACATCCTGTAAAGGACATGTTAGGAACAGTTTCAAAAGGAGAAGATGCTGGTCCTGCTTTTGCAGAGCATTCCTATCTTTCAAAAGCTAAAGGTGAAGTAGGAATGGCTGTACGTGCCTTTGCTCCAATAAAAAATGACCAATTAGAGCAAGTAGGGGTCGTTGTTGTTGGGAATGTATTACCGACGATGTTTGAAACATTACTATCACTAAAAAATGAGATTCTATTCATTATGTTTTTGACCCTTCTGCTTGGCGTAATAGGTTCATTTTTCCTTGCCAAACATATTAAACAGCAAATGTTTCAGCTTGAGCCTTATGAAATCGCTCGTCTTCTTGAAGAGCGTACAGCAACGTTTCATGCGATGCATGAGGGAGTCATCGCAATTGATAAGCATGAAATGATCACGATCTTTAATGATAAGGCAAAAAAAATGATGAATGTCCACGGGGATGTTATTGGGAAAAGCATTTGGGATGTGATCCCGGACACGAGGCTGCCAGAAATCCTTGAACTAGATAAACCAGTATTTAATCAGGAAGTCCAAGTCCGAGGGAACGTGATTATGAGCAATCGTGTCCCGATTAAAGTGAATAAGCAGTTAGTTGGGGCGGTCGCTATTTTTCAAGATCGTACAGAGACGACGAAAATGGCGGAGGAATTGACTGGGGTAAAGGAATTTGTAGAAGCGTTAAGAGTACAAGCCCATGAGCATTCTAATAAGCTTCATACGATTGCAGGATTAATTCAACTAGGAAATAATGAACAGGCACTAAAGTATATCTTTCAATTAGATGAGGAACAAGGGAGTTTCGCGAGATTTTTAAATGAGAATATTCTTGATGATAATCTTGCTGGTTTATTGCTTGGGAAAGTAAGCCGCGGAAAAGAATTAGGGATTGAAATAGTCATTGACCGGAAAAGCCATTTAAGTCGTTTTCCGAAGCATTTAGATCATCATGATTTCGTTGTCATACTCGGAAATTTAATTGAAAATGCGATTGCTGCCTTAAAAACAGCCGAACATCGAGAAAGAAGGATTGATATTAGTATTGAACAGGATGATGAATTATGTGCTATTCTTGTTGAAGATAATGGGCACGGGATTAGTGAAACAGAGATGCACCGAATATTTGAAAATGGGTTTTCTACGAAAAAAGGATTTGGTTTAGGTCTTCATCTCGTAAAACAGATTGTGGAAAAAGGAAAAGGGGAATTAAATGTAGTTTCTCATCAAGGAGAAGGGGCGAGTTTTTTTATTAGTTTTCCAATGAATGGATTGGAGGAGGAAGAATGATTACCGTTCTAATCATTGAAGATGATCCGATGGTGCAAGAAGTGAATAAGCAATTTGTCATGAAAATAGAAGGATTTAAAGTAATCGGAGTAGCAAGCAATGGGATGGAAGGTCTCCAAAAAATAAGGGAGCATTCACCCGATCTTGTTATTCTCGATGTGTTTATGCCAGAGCAGGATGGACTCGAGACCCTTCAGCAAATTCGCAGCCAGCAAGAAAGTGTCGATGTGATTATGGTAACAGCGGCGAATGACCATGAAACAGTGAAAATGGCTCTCCAAAATGGAGCCTTTGATTATATTATTAAGCCGTTTCAATTCGATAGGATCCAGAAGGCTTTAGAAAAATATAAAATTTATCACTCAAAGGTTAAAAATGAGCTGTCGTTATCTCAGCAGCAGCTTGACGAGTTTCTGCATTCCCCCTCCACATCGAAGAAGTTAAATAATGTAAAAGATTTGCCAAAAGGACTGAATGAAGTTACATATAGGCAAATTATTGCCTATTTACATGAACAAGAATTAGCTAAATCCTCTGAGGAAGTAGCCGATGGGGTGGGCATTGCCCGCGTGACGGCTCGCCGCTATCTTGAATATTTAGTGAAGCTCGGTGAAATTAAAATTGAATTAAAATATGGCGGTGTCGGCAGGCCTGTAAATCGATATTCCATCATTAAATAAACGCTCTAGAGACCAAAAAGACCAAAATGTCCAAAATGTTCAAAACCTTCTCACATCCCTTTGAAAACGTTATCATGAAAAAAACAAGATTGATACGTTTGAGAAGGAGGAGAAAAAATGAAGAAGGTCTTTAAAAACTTAACAGTTCAAGTAGTTATTGCCATCATCTTAGGTGTGATTGTCGGCTTAGTTTGGCCGGAAGTCGGAAAATCAGTGAAGCCATTGGGAGATACCTTTATTAAAGGGGTTAAAATGGTTATTGCCCCAATTATTTTTCTAACTATCGTTCTCGGAATTGCAAAAATGGGCGATATGAAAAAGGTTGGAAAAGTTGGCGGGAAGGCTTTTATCTATTTTGAAATTGTCACAACGCTAGCACTCGTAATTGGTCTATTTGTCGTTAATATTATCAAGCCAGGTGCGGGACTGAATTTTGATAAGATGCAAAAAGGGGATGTCTCTCAATATACAACTGGTGACGGCGGAAAAATTGATTGGATCGACTTTATTACAAATATTGTTCCATCCAATATGTTTGATGCGTTTGCCAAAGGGGATATTCTTCAAGTTTTATTTTTCTCCATTCTTTTCGGGGTTGCATTAACAGCTCTTGGGGAAAAAGGCAAGCCGATCATTGATTTCTTTGATAAAATTTCGCATGTTTTCTTTAATATTATCGGTTATATTATGAGAGCTGCTCCGATCGGTGCTTTTGGAGCAATGGCATTTACGATTGGAAATTATGGCATTGCTTCAATGAAGCCTCTTGCTATGTTAATGTTGTCCGTTTATGCAACAATGGCATTATTTATATTTGGGGTCTTAAATATCATTTGTAAAATGTATGGATTCAGCTTATTTAAGTATTTAAAATTCATTAAAGAAGAGCTATTAATCGTTCTAGGCACGAGTTCATCTGAATCCGTTCTTCCACGAATGATGGATAAAATGGAGAAGTTCGGCTGCTCGAAGTCAGTAGTAGGACTTGTCATTCCAACAGGATATTCATTTAATCTTGATGGAACTTCTATTTATCTCTCTATGGCTGTAGTGTTTCTTGCTCAGGTTTTCCAAGTTGATTTAAGCGTCGGACAGCAAATTACGATTATTTTAATCTTAATGTTAACTTCTAAAGGGGCGGCAGCTGTTACGGGGGGCGGATTTATCGTTCTTGCTTCAACGCTAACGGCTATGCAGATCATCCCAGTTGAGGGTCTGGCCTTATTACTTGGAGTGGACCGCTTCATGAGTGAAGGTCGAGCCATCACAAACCTAATTGGAAACGGTATTGCAACAATTGCTATTGCTAAAAGCGAGAAGGAATTCGATGAAACGAAACAACAACAAGCGATTATTGAATTAAATACGAAAAACAAAGTAGCCGTTTAAATAGTTATGGAAAAAGCCCTTGAAATCTATGCAAGGGCTTTTTGTAATGTCTAGCTCCAGCGCCTACCCCCGACATACAGGACGTACTAGTGTCGACTATGCGACAGGACATGCATCAATTAATTGCCAGATACAGATTTTGAGGAATGATAAGGGGAAAATGTTGAAAATCCCCTTCGAAAAGTAGAATGTTATATAGTCCTAATACAAATTGATTTTGAAGATTAAGAAATGGATGTAAACTAGAAACTGAAGACAAGTTATAGAAAAAAACAGCAGTTCTTTTAAAAGTCTACATTTTTTCTGATGATAAAAGATGTTTTTTGGGTTTATCTTTTGTTAGTTTTAAAGAAAAATGCTTTGAATGATGCTCAGATTAAAATATTGGTTGGATTATATAGCATATATATAAGAAAACATGAAGCAGAGGTAATGGTATGAATGAGGAGTTAAGGAAAAAAGCCGATGCAAGTTATCGGCTGGCTGAGCAAAAGGCAGCTGAATATTTTCAATCACTTTATGAGCAAGTCAGGCAAAAGATTTATGTATCTACCTTGATAAAAGATATACAATCCTGGAAACAAGATCATATTCATCATCATTCATTATTATCCTTATTTTCGCGTAGAAAGGGAAAACCTGATTCTCGGGATTATCACAGTTATATCAAGTGGCTGGATTACACAGGTAAACTAGATCATTATCTGGATCGAAGCATCTCCTATATTTTCTTGCGGGATCTGGGCAAAAGGTTGGACTCATCTGACACAAAGACTAGGGTTCGGCGTGTTGTGGACAATTTAAAAAGTCATCTGACAACAGACCGAGGAGACAAAACGGAGATGTTTAGCATGGCCCGGTTATACCGGATGGCCCAGAAGGAAGGCATTGAATCCACGATGATCTGGTTGATGAACAAACTAAAGACTGTATCCTCCCATATTCCAAAGGGGATGGATGCGGAGCAAGCTCAGCGGAAACTTATTAAAATCATTGCTGGGGTATTGATGCACGAGATTGAAGAAATGGGCGATGAGATATCGCCTCAGGAACGTACTCAAAAACTGGATAAGGCTATGAGGCTAGGCTATTCTTATGGTCTGACTTATCCCTTCATTGACGATCTGCTGGATTCAGGAATCTTATCCGATAAGGAGAAAAAACAATATTCCGATTTGATACGTACTACACTTATTACAGGATCTGTGCCGAAATTGGGCGAATGGACTGGAAAAAACAAGGGTTTGATTCGATATATTCATTCGGAACTTAAAGCTGCTTTCGAGTATATTAAGGCCCACCAGCGACAAGAGACAATCAGTTCATTTTTCGAGCAATCTTATGTGTTTTTTAATTCCCAGGAAGTCGATCGTGTAAAAGATCTATCAAATGCAAATTACACCAATGAAGAGCTTTATATACCAATCATTTTAAAATCTTCTTCTTCAAGATTGATTGTCCGTTCAGTCCTTAGTGCTCCAGAGGATGAGGGATTTGACAACAGAACATTTTTTTATGGCATTTACAATCAGCTGGCTGATGATTTTGCAGATATGTTTGATGACATGAAGGACGGTGCAGTAACACCCTATACCTATTATTTGAAATATCATGATAAACGTCCAGATCTTATCAATCCCTTTGAATTATACTGGACGGTCATCTCCCATTTGATCCATAACGTGTATCATTCAGATACAATGACTCGTGAGGTGATGTTGGATCGTGCAATAAATAGCCTGAAACGATTTAAAGTGCGAATAGGCACAAAGAAATACAACGAGGTTATGGAGTTATTTGCTTCTGGAAATCCAAAGTTCAATCGGATCATTCAAAAAATGGTTCGAAAAGCGGATGATGTGGATTTCTTTGATAAACTGCTTAGAGATCAGATGATTACCCATCTGAAAAATGAAAGTAAAGAGCGAGAAGGATTTTTAGATACGATCGATACCGTTCGCAATCAGATCAACAACATCTTACATATTCCTAAAAACGATTATGATTCTATTATGCAAGATCCAATCATTGATGCTGCAAATTACAGTCTGGAAGGCGATGGAAAGCGATTGAGGCCTATATTGACTTGGGTCATGGGCGTTAACGAATATGGATTAAAAAGTTCAGCAATCGTTCCGCTTCTGAGATCATTGGAATATATGCATACCGCATCCCTAATCTTCGATGATCTGCCATCCCAGGATAATGCGTCCATCCGCAGGGGACGACCAACCCTTCATCATGTGTATAACATTGCTATAACAGAATTAACCGGTCTATTTCTAACCCAGAAGGCAATCCGGGAGCAAGCATCACTTGACCAATTCGATTCAAAAACGGTGCTTGCCCTGATTCAATATTCGGCCCAAATGACAGAGGATATGTGTAAAGGACAGGCGATGGACTTGGATTCAAAAGGGAAAACATTGACACTGGAACAATTGAATATGATGAGCTTTTATAAAACTGGGATCGCATTCGAAGCGTCCCTCATCATGCCTGCCATGCTCGCCCAAGCAAAGCAGTTGGAAATAGAAGCTTTGAAAAAATTCGCCTATCATGCCGGTATTGCGTTTCAAATTAAGGATGATCTGCTTGATGTTGAAGGAGATCTGGTCAAACTCGGAAAACCCATTGGCAAAGATAAGGAAAACAACAATTCGACTTTTGTGTCCATCCTTGGTGTTGTTGGTGCTAGAAAAGAAATGTGGGAACATTACTGTCTTGCCATGGAAGTGTTGAAAGAGGTGCCGCGCAATACCACTTTTCTGAAGCATTTATTGAATTATATTGTGAATAGGGACCGTTAAGAAGAAGAGGGATACGAAGTAGTTAGAGTAGGTAACTGCTGCATTAATTGTGGCTGTGATCACTATTCAAGCCATGTGAAGTGCTGCTCACTACTCGTAAGAAAAGATTAAAGTAGATATAAGTAAAGAGCCTCCCTATAAGGAAAGGCTCTTTATAATAATTGAAAAAAATTATATGTTTATTTTACCAAGCCAAATCTGATAAACTTCATAGAGGAGGGATAAATTATGAACATCAATTTAGGTGATATACTTTTTCAGGCTTTTAGCTTAATTTGGGTATTTATTTTTATTGTTCTAATGGTTTATGTAATAAGGTTTTTTAAGAATAAAAAACAAGAGAACCAAAAAATTGTGACTTTAGAAAAGAAACTTGACAGGATTATTGAATTACTCGAAAAGGATAAGAGCGAATAATAATAAGGCTTTAAAAAATATCCCCAATGGATCTTATTATGCCCCTTAGCAACCAGAAAATTAGTCTTATAGGGAATAATATCAACTCCGGTATCCAAAATAGCACGTCAAGAAAAAAGTCTAATACGTTATAATGATCCCTGCTCTTTCTGCTTTTTCTTGTTTTGCTTTTCTTCCGCTGCCACCATTCCTTCATTTATATCATCCCACCTTTTGATTTCCTACAAAAACGAATCATGTATTTGGCAATTAAAAAATTCTATTAATGGAGTATGTTTTTTATAATTAGGGATATTGAAGAAAAGCGCCTGATTGTGGAATATCATAAATACATGTCTAGTTAAAATAACGCACTCGTTAGCTTAATAAGAGATTTAGCTTTCTATTTCTTACTCTTTCGGCATCTTGCTCATATCCATATACAACACATTCCAGCGGTGACCATCTAAATCAGCAAAACCGCAGCCGTACATCCAACCTTGGTTCTCCGAGGGCTCACCAAAAATTGTACCTCCAGCCTTTACTGCCCTCTTTGCTATTTCATCTACTTCTTCTTTGCTCTCTGCATCAATGGAAAATAATACTTCAGTAGCTTGTTTTGTATCGACTATTTCATGTTTGGTAAAATTTTTGAAAGTGGAAACAGGAAAAAGCATTACGGTAGCATTATTATCTCCGATGACTAATTGCACTTGATCGCTATTGCCAAGTGGTGTATTAGTCGAAAATCCAAGTTTGCTATAAAACTCTTTTGATTTATTTGTATCTTTAACTGGCAAGTTGATCCAAAATTGTTTTGTCATAGTTATTTCTCCTTTTTTCATTTAATTCTACCCGTTACATTAATATATAATACTTTCTTTACTAACCCATTCTCCTAATTTGTACCTACATACTTAAATTCTTCGTTATTCCCAAACAGAAAAACAATTTCATACTTTCTCTCACTACCATATTGGTCATAACCATAAAGGAAATAGCCGACTTGTGTATTTTCAGGTTGTGGGAGATAAAATTGTAAATACATAGGTAATCCAGCAATTTCTTTTGGGAAATACCGTTCTTGTGGAGCGTCATTCAGTTCAGCAAAATAGATCTTTTCATCAATAACCTCAAAATTAACATCAAATTCACTTCTTAATTTATCGAATTCGTTATTTGCAATATGCTTCAAGATTAACCTTGATTTATGGTCAAACTTTGAAAGATTGCTAAAAGCGTCTGTTAATTTCGTTCTTTCTTTATTCAATTCATCGTTAATTAATCTAAGCTCTTCTTTTAGTTTACTAATCTCCATATCTTTCTCTTCAAGCTGAGCTTCGTATTCCATATCATATTTATCATCTGAACATGCAGATAAAAAACTTTGAATCAGCACAATTCCCAACAATAGAATAAACCGTTTCATTTGATCAACTCCATTGAAATATCTTAACTTGATAGTTCCATAAAGAATTTTCTAATATCCTCTGGTAATTCTTCTACTGAATGAATTTTTAACTTTGCAGTTCCTCGTGAAGTCATAATTACATAAGACTTTTCGTTAAACTCAAAAAGTGTGAATTGTCCTACACTATTAGCTGTATTCTCTTGAATATAGTTAAAATCCTCTCTCGAAAAATTACGTTCATAACCGTCTAAGAATAGCTTTTGAACTTCCTTAAAGCTGTCTGAAAAAGTTAATTCTTGATACAATTCAAGTGAGTTTTTAGGTTTAAAGAAATATCCATGATAGAATAATCCACCAGCTATTATTAATATGATTACCAAGTAAATAATCCAATCTTTTAGCGTTCTTTTCTTTGTAATCATCGAATTTTCTCCCCCATTTACTTCAAATCTACTGCCCCTTTAGTACAATAACTTCAACAAAAAAGCGTTTATCCCTTCTTGGATCAACGCACCCGATAGCACAACAATAAATAACAGTTCTTGATTATTGTGAGATTAAATATTTTTCTTTGAAAATTGGACTCAGCTCACTCCATACATCGAATTTATTCCCATCTATATCGTAAAAAACAAAATTCCTTCCAGAGTGACCTCTGTTTTCAATTTCTCCAACTTTAATCCCTTTACCTATAAAATCCCTATGTATTGTTTCAAAAGCAACTAAACCATTCACTTCAAATGTTAAAGAAAAACATTCCTCACCATAAATATCAATAAAATTGGAACTTTGATGTTCTTTTGATTTAACAAGAAAAATGCTTTGGTTTGCAAGATTTAAAATTGCTTTATCTTCATCTTTATAGCTTAATTCAGCATCTAATTTATTTACATACCATTCAGATGATAGTTCCACATTAGTTACTGGAATATATGTGGTTCCGACCCTTAATAATTTCTCACTCATTAAAAATCACTCTCCCAAATTCTGATGAGTAAACAATTCCCTCTCTTTATATGTTTCTCCTTTAATCGACTCCATAATTTTCATAATTGAACTAACTTGCCCCTTTGGTGAAAAAGCGACTGTTCTTGTTGAACAATCGCTACCCGTTAGAAGAAAAAATGGCTGCCGATAAGACAACTATATCTTGAACCAACATATAGTGAGTAAAACTACTTCAGCTGGGTAGTATATGTTTGGGATGGTGTGCTTTCATCATTAGCATTTTCCCCATTAATAAACAAGGAAGTGAATAGATGAATCAGAGTAACGAACGCAATAACTTTGGTGGAAATGTAGAAGAAAGTGGCAACAATCAAGCTGGTAGTAGTGCTAATCAAGATGCGAGTGCCTTTGGTGAAGCAACAGGAATTTTTAATGGAGCCGTTGCGGGTGCTATGATAGGTGCTCCATTTGGACTAATTGGTACTGTAATAGGCGGTGTTTCAGGCGGTGCTATTGGTAACCAGATCGTAGAGGGGGCTGAAGTCGATGACAAAACAGCTTCCACAAATCGTGATGAGAGCAATAATAATTCTATAAATAAGTAGAGGCACTTTACAAAAATGTATTTGTGTTAATCTCACAAAAAAGGACCGTCAAAAAGACAGTCTTTTTTTTTCACTAAAAAGCACTCGTTAGTTTAAGTACATTTCTGCACAATCATTATCTTCTTGATATTGGAAAGAAAGCGACTCTCCTCCTAATTATAACAATGAAATTATTTCTTCTTTTTTATTTTCCCTTCAGCTTTTCTTTTGTTTTCTTCAACTCTAAATTTTACGATTTTACTAATTAATTCATAAGGGATGGGTTTTCCTATTGGAAATTGCACTGCGCCTTTCGATGTCTTATATCCCGATAATTCCTGTTTAAATGTATTAATTCCGCTTGCAGTTGGATAAAGCCCTATATGGTTTTTGAATGCAGCAAAATGTACCAGATTTCCATTTAAAGCAAAAGTAGGCATTGCATAACTTATTTTTTCCTCAGCATTTGGCGCTGATTCCTTTATAACCTTTCTTATTGTTTTTAGTATTTCTTGAATCTCTTGAGGATATTGTAAAATATATTCATCAATTGATTTCGGAATAGTGGTTTGTTGTTCCATTGTATTTCTCCTTTTCATAAAAAAGTTTTGATAGTATTTCAAAACATTTTATCATAAGGCTCTGTTAACGTTTAATGTTGATATTATAACGAGAAAAAATAGAACATCCAATTATTTGGAAGTTCTATTTTTCGTAGTATGGTCTTATTCAACTATAGCACCCTTTAGCACAATAACCTCATTCCTACAAATGTATCTTTTAATGACTCGTATTATCTGGTAATTCTTCAACCACAAGAATTTTTAACCTTTCAGTTCTTGGAGAAGTCATGAGTCAAAATCTTCTTTTGTAAAATTGTCTTCATTGCCGTCTAATATAAGTTTTTGTACTTCCTCAAAATCATTTGCAAAATGCAATTCCTAATAGGTGATAATGTTCGTTGAGTTCTTCTGAATGTATTTTAGTCTCTTACTCCACCAACACTAATTCCAGGAGCATTTATAATGAAAATTTGATACAGTAGTTGGGTGATCGCTAAATTTCCTTTATTTTACAAATGTTACTTCATACAAAAATCACATTTTTGTAATATACTAATTGATGAAAATGAATAGTAATATTTATTTTATATTTTAGAGGGAAGTTTAGGAGGATTTATTTTGAAACGTATTTTTACCGCAGCAGCAGTTTTACTAGCAATGTCTATTTCTACTAGTGCGTTTGCTCACTCGCATATAGGAGGATCAAATCCAGCAGATGGTGATGTTGTAACGGAACCATTAAAAGAAATAGTTCTTGAATTTGATGGTAAAATTGAACAAGGTAGCTTTATAGATGTAAAAACGGAAGAGGGGAAAGCAATCGAACTACAAGATATTATTATTGGTGATGGTACATTAACAGGTACTGTTGCTGAGCCACTTCCAAATGACGAATATCAAGTAAATTGGAGTATTATTAGTGCAGACGGTCACCCATTAGAAGGTGAATTCTCATTTACTGTAAATGCGCCAGTTCCTGAATCTGTGGAAGAAGTAACAAAGGAACCGTCAGAAACAACTGAATCAGCTGAGCAATCGACAGAAAATCAAGAAAAAGCAGCTTCAGCGGATGAAGTGGAGAAAGAATCATCTTCTATGACAGCTATTCTTATTGTTCTTTTAGTTATCATAGTAGCAGGTGGTTTCTTCTTACTTACTAAAAGAAAGAAATAATAAATGGGTATATTAGTAATTATTAGTCAGGCACTTTTATATTTATGCTTTTCGGTCTTAGTAGGAAGTTTTTTTCTTCTCCTTGTCCCAAGGAAATATCGTCCTGATATAAAAATTCCAAAGCGCTTATTACTTATTAGCGCCATTATGCTACCTGTTTTCGCATTTATTCCTGTACTTGATATTACGTTATATATTGCTCCACGTTTAGGTTTATTTGAATCGTTAATAATTGTTTTAACAACCTATACAATTGGGACTGCATGGGATTTTACCCTTCTCGTTTCTAGTGTATTAATACTATTAATTGCCTTGGCGAAATCTACTGAAAAGAACATTTTCTCTATTTTAGGAGCATTTCTAACATTTGGATTAATATTAACAGTTGCTTGGTCAAGCCATGCGAGTGCTGTTGATCCAATTATAGGAATTATCAGCGACTTTATTCATTTAGCAGCTGTCAGTGTTTGGGTTGGAATTCTACTTATGATTGGCTGGTGTTCGCTCAATCATAAAAATTGGCTTGAATTTTTAAGCTGGTTTTCCCAGGTTGCTTTTGGCTGTTTAGTTGCTACAATTCTTAGTGGTGTTTTCTTGATGGATATAATGGTCGATGGGTATATTGGTTCATGGCTGGTTTCATATGGACAAGGGTTATTAATGAAACATTTATTCCTACTGCCACTTGTTTTTTATGCATTAGTGAATGGTTTCATTGTAAAATATAAAATTTCAAAAGATGCTACATTCAATCCAATCCCTTGGATTCGTGTAGAAGGCTTTATTTTATTTACAATCTTTACAATTACAGCAGTTTTTTCGCAACAATCACCGCCTCATGGGAATTATTTAACGGGTGATGCGATATCACCTTTATTCAGTCTATTTCACGATGGCATAATCGATTCTGATACTACAATTGGCTTTTTTGTGAACTTAAATACAGTATGGTTCTTTTTTCTTTCTATTCTATTTATGGGGTTAATTGTATTATCATTTTTAAAAAAAGCATCGATTATTATATCTTTTCTTTTTAGTTGCTTATTTGTAACGAGTATATACTTTATGATAATGGTTACTGTGATAATTCGCTAAAAAGAGTGTGACTCAAAAAGTCGCACTCTTTTTTTATTTTCAATTCTGGATATTTTTTAAGTAGTTTTAATAAATAGTGGTAAACAATGACTCCAAATAATTTCCTTCTTAAAAAATTCACCTCATCATTTAGTAAACTTAATAATGACATCAAATTTTTTCAATTGGTGCCACTGTAAATTTTCCATATTGATATAAACTAGTTAGTTTATTACTGAGCGCTGGATGTCCTTCGCTTTTCCCTTACTATAATGAGCTCAAGTACATTTTTTCACAATCTTGCTGGCAATTATGTTGTCTCATAACAAAAGCCACCAGTAAATCGGTACCTTGTTTTTAACAACTCCCGTATTTTTCTATTCCACCCAGTAAGGTGAACCCAAATGAATCACAGAACTGCTAAACCTTGTGACCCAAAGTAAGGAAAATTAGTCCATGCAGCAACCTGCAATCTTGCTAAACTACCATCCTTTTGAATATTAAATACTGACACTGTTCCTTGATTTCCGTTAAGGGTGTAAAAATGCCGTCCATCTTTACTCACTCCAACATCCATCGGCAGGCCTGGTGCTGTACCTGGCGGTGTACTGGTAATATGCCTTACCACCGACAGTGCTCCATTGGGATCAATTCTGTAGGTGGAGATGGTGCCGCTTAAGGTGTTGGTAGTATATGCAAAACGTTCATCCCTCGTTGTTACAACCCAACAAGCAGTCTGATATCCGTTTGGTACAGAGCCGCTAATCACATGAAGGATACCATCGTTGCTCAATGAATAAGATGACAGTGCATTTGAAACTGCTTCTGTAACTAAGAGGATTCCAGACGATAGAAAATAAACTCCCAATGGTCCTTGACCATAAGAATCATTAACGATTGGTCCTGTAACCGTACCATTTTTATTTACAGGGAATACACTGATATGGTTTGATGTAAGCTCAGAGACAACGATTTTACTGCCATCCGGAGTGAAGAGAACCTGCGCCGGTTGAGCATTGAAGGTACTGAGAGAATGGGTGGATCCTGGAATAGGAGTAAGGCTTCCGTTATCATCTATGTGAAAGCCAGTGATATTTGATGCAAAATTGTTTGCGGCATTACCTACATTGGAGACATAGAGAAGATTACCAAACACATCTACGCTATTGGGCTGAGCACCTCCTGATGGCTTTATATCCACGAGTACAGGTGCCCCGCTGTCGGTTATGATGAAACTACTGATACTATGGCTGCCTGCGTTAACTGCAATTAGAAAACGTCCATCACGGGACAAAGTTAGGGCCCCTTGTGACGCTAGGGGATCGACGCCATCATTTGCTGTTGCAGTGGAAACTTCCTTTGTACCAGTACCTCTTCCATAAGTTGGGTAGGAACCCACAAAGGTGAGCATTCCATTCATGTCCATGTAATAGGCAATGATTTGATTCATTACTTCATTATTGGTCATCATGTACACCATACTCGCACGTGCACGAAAATAATTGTTCATTATCTGCATTTTATGACCCTCCTCCTTTCCTAATTTTATATGGTTCTGTTGTCATTATAATTCCCCAATTCATTAAGAAGAGCACATTTCCTGCTCTAGAAATGCGCCCGATTATGGAATAATCAACAACTCTTCTATTAGCTGATATTGAGAAATAGGGAAAGCACAGTTATTTGTATGCCTATTTCACATAATCTCCGTTATCGGAAGTGAAGATTTTCTATTTGACGGTTTTTCTCATGAAATTAATATCACCAATTTCTTTATTGAATCCCCATTTTTCATAAAAAGATATTTTGTCAGATTTACAATACAATTCAAAGTGTTGCACAGATTGAAGTTTAGGGTGTGTCGTTACTTGATCTAACAATATTCGTCCCAAACCTTTTCCTTGGTACTCTTCATGGATAATAACATCGAATATTAAGGCTTTATAGACAAAATCTGAAAGAACACGTATAAAACCAATGAGTCTATTAGTTTTATTTTCACATATTCCAATGAGGATGTCTGTGTTTTCAAGCATTACCAACACGTCTTCAAACTTTCTGTTATCTGTCCACCATTCTTGTTGGTATAATTCGTAGAGTTCTATGATTTGTTGTTCGTCTAGTGTTGAGATGATATTGTAATTCATGTATGTTTCATTCCCTTCAAAATATATATATTTATATATATCATTCACTTTTCAGGTGTACAAATCCTTTTTTGCGATGTTTTACTAAGTCAACTATTACGCTCTCTCAATTGTGCTTGATGCTACATAAAAAAGTTGGGGTTAATGCAACCTCTTCCTCAATTAAATGGCCCTATTCTGGAACAAGTTTTTTTGCCCTGAGTAAAAAATAACTTCACCTCTGTTGTCACAATATATTATGGAGGTGATTGAATATGAGACCAAAGTTATCCGCTATTTCTGTAATTACTGTACTTCTTATGAGTATTTTTATGCCTTGCACAGCCCATGCAACTGTACAAAAAGGCAACAATGGTAGTATGAATTTCGATATTGACTTAACAGGTTATCTACTCTATGGATTTGGTGATTTTAATCAGCTGGGTTATAAAATAACACCACTTGCCCAATTATATTTTACAATTATTCAGTTGGAAGAAGAATGGATTGATGAACCACGACTATATATCAAGGGTAACGAAGGTTATGTTCACCTTTGGAAAGAAGATGGAACTAATGTACTTTATACTGTTGAAAAACAAACAAGTGGCCCATTAAAAGATATGTGGAAAATTGTTGATGTTAAAAGAAAGAAAATTAACCGAATACCAGTTCCAAAACAATTACTTAAAGAAGCATTGATTGAACGCTTAGTAGACCCAATAAGTAAAGCTATTGAAACATATTATAAACCTAAACTGTGGGATCGGGGATTCGAGAAAATCCTTAAAATAGAGAGAGATGAGACAAATTTCAACTTAAATGTAACTGTTCAAGTTCAAACTTTCGAGGGGGCACATAATCCACCTTATGGTGAAGAAACAATTACTTTTCAAATTCAAGGTAGCCATATTAAGGTTGTTGATTATAAACATAGAGACATTCCAAAAGAAGAATGGACTAAGATAGAATTAAGAAATAATTCTAATAAGAAAACAAAGCAGCAATAAAAAAGATTTGGGGACTCAAGACCTGTCACTTTGGTTTTGCAAATCCAGCTTTAAAGCCAGCTATCTTTACATGTGAATATTAACTCGGTTTTTTCATTATGGGGAAAACGCCATAGGTACCACTAGCAAAATGTGAATTTACCACGTTAAGGAAATCAATATTAAAAAGCCCAATTTTCAATGCTGAGAAATTGGGCTTATTCGTTACTAAAGAAAAGCGCCCGATTCTTGAAGATCGTTCCATCATTATTACCAAAGTAAAAAAGCCCACCGTTGTTCAATAAGATTAAAAAGAGATTTAGTTACCAGTTCTATTAATAACAACATCAGGGTGTGCTTTGTAAGTTTTTTACTTCCATAAACATTTTTAAGCTATATACAAAAACCATGCTTTGACATCGTCTAAAGCATGGTAATTATTTTAACTAATTTAAAACTGCTAAGTTAATTTTTTTCGCTCATCTATTTATTGAATTCATTAACTGGAAGAAGTATTCAGGTTTATGAGTCTTATTTAGGTTATACCATGAATGTAATGTATCTGGTGCAAATACATCTAATTTTTTCAGTACTTCCATCGCAAATTCCAGAGGAGCTACTCCTGATGCAGTGACCAAATTCTCACCAGATACCACAGGTCCCATCTCATGAAATTCTTCTCCTTTATAATTAGGACAGACCATTTTAATGTACTCTAAGTTATTGCTTGTATGCTTTCTAGAATCTAGGTATCCAATATTCGCTAGTCCCTCAGTTGCACCACAAATTGCAGCAACAATAGTCCCAAGCTTTAAAGCTTCGCCAGTTTTTTTCAAGATAGGTTGATGAATATCTTCTCTCCAAGTATTCCCTCCA
Organism: Bacillus sp. JJ1773; assembly: GCF_036962035.1. NCBI lineage: Bacteria > Bacillati > Bacillota > Bacilli > Caryophanales > Bacillaceae > Bacillus > Bacillus sp. JJ1773. The sequence continues at coordinate 1,506 of NZ_JBALNX010000095.1, read as the reverse complement.
GGTAAAACTAAAAGATCTTTACTCTCAAGAGTACATTCATCAAGGGAAATATCTGGTTTTATGCTCAGACCTCCCATCGTAGTAATAATTTCTTTATTAACTCCTACTGTAACTACTTTTAAAGGTGCTAAATCTTTTTTGAAAAATCTTCCTGAGTTTAGTTCAGCAATTAAATATCCATATTCCCAGTCTGACATTGTATTAAATACATAAAGATAAACTTTTTTTCTTTGCATCCATTAACACTCCAATTACAATTGATATAGCCTATTATAATATAACTTCCCTGACAGCTAACGTCAGGGAAGTTATCATACTTGATGAAATTTTATTAATTCCGACAGAACTTCAATAAGTCTTTTCTTAAGACTTATTGGCTCAATAACTTGAATAGATTTACCGTACGGTAAAAGTAAATAAGGTACATATGTATGTATCATATTTTTTTCAAGAAGAAATACTGCTTGATTTGATGTCCGTTCTTGTAAATAATGTCCTAAAAACCAATGTTGGCAAATATCACCCAACGCCCTTGCGTTTCCATTAATAACCAAAGGGATAATCCCTTCCTTATCTTCTATAGTTGGAAGGAGGTTTTTCATAAAAAAGTCACGTGCTGAAAAATTTTCTGGCCGGTTAAACTTATTTTCGGTTAGCATTAGACTTTCAATTCGATCTACTCTAAAACTACGAATATCATTCCTAAGATGACAAAATCCAATCACATACCACTTATTATTCCAATAAATAATTCTGTACGGATCAACCAATCTATACTTTGATTGCTCTTCGCCACTTTTATGGTATAGAATTTTAGTAGAGTATCCATCAGCTACGGCCTGCTCCAACTCCTTCAAGAAAGGTTCCATAGAGAGGGAACTTAATCGACTTATTACTTCAAGACTGGTTAAATGTTGGTTTATCTTTGTTTCCTGCTCTTGATTTGAATATTTGCTTAGCTTTGAAATAGCCCTATTTAGTGCTTCACCTCCATAATATCCGGCTTCTTCTGCAAAAACAGCAGCGTGAAATAGTGAGGTTTGCTCCTCAAAATCAAAAAAAAGAGGAGCTTCAATAAAATTGTTCAATAAAGTGTATCCACCGTTATGTCCTGTGTCTGAAATTATAGGTACACCACTTGTTGAAAGTGTATCAATATAACGATACACAGTCCTTATATTCATCTCTAACTTTTCTGAAATTTGTTTTGCAGTAATTTTTTCACCTGAACTAAGCATCCATAGAATTGCTAGTATATTGTCAATTTTAGGCATATGAATCCACCTCTATATGGAATTTATTATCTATCCTATAAGGATATTTTTTCCTTAATTAGTAATAAGTAAATTTTACAGTATTTATCATTAAAATTTAACTTATTTCCTTGAATTAAACTATTCTGTCTTGTTAGTTTAAGTATAATTCTTTACAATCTATTTCCGACTTTTAGTATAACTCATCAACCGCGTTATTCAACAATCTGGCCCTTCGTATTATAAGGTCAGC
>NZ_JBALNX010000094.1:0-14006 GCF_036962035.1 Bacillus sp. JJ1773 | reverse complement strand
CTCTAATATTATCCTAAATTGGATTATAAAAGGGAATAAATTCCCTTGCATTTTCTATGCAAAATTACATTATTAACAAACAAATCATGTTATTGTTTATATCATAACAAACAATTAGTAAATTAATTTACTTATTTACGATTGACGTTAACCAAATTTTATATTAGCATGTTTACTATAAAGCAAACACTTTTATCAATTGTTTAAAATATATCAACATACTGGATGTGATTTTCAAATGGAACTATCTGATTTCTTTTGGAATGCCTCTTTGGAAGGGCTTAAACGAGGATATATTCAAGAAAAGGATTTCTATACATGCTTGCTTTGCGGGGAAAAGATTGAAAAAGGAATTGTTTATTCGCATGACAACACGCTTTACGAAGCGGAAAGATATATGAGAATTCATATTAAGCGTACTCATCAATCTGTATTTGAATATTTAATCGGAATGGATAAGAAGCTTACCGGTCTTACTGACCATCAAAATGAGCTCCTTCAACTTTTTTATCAGGGAAAAAGTGATAAAGAGGTTCAGCATGAAATGGGTATTGGCAGCACCTCAACCATTAGGCATCACAGGTTTGCATTAAAAGAAAAGGAGCGACAAGCAAAGGTATTTTTGACAATGATGGAACTGTTAAAAGATAAGGACGAGTATGCTCCAACCTTTGTTGCTCCTCATAAAACAGCGAAAATGGTTGATGAACGATATGCCATCACTAAAGAAGAACAAGAAAAAATCATAATGAAGTTCTTTACAGAAGGACCGAATCGATGCTTAAAGAAATTCCCGCCAAAGGAAAAACAGCGTCTGATTGTCCTAAGGGAAATCGCAGCACAGATCGAGAGTGAGCGAATTTATGATGAAAAGGAATTAAATCAAATATTAAATGCAATTTATGAGGATCATGTCATGATCAGAAGATATTTAATTGAGTATGGATTTTTAGACCGGAAGCCAGATGGCAGCCAATATTGGTTAAAAAAATAATAATGAAAGCGGGATTAAAACATGGACCGAAAAAAAGAATTAAAACAACAATATAAAGAAATCCCCATTGAAGCGGGTGTATATCAAATTAAAAACATCAAGAATCAAAAGATGTTTGTCAGCAGTACAAGAAATTTTAAAACGTTAAATGGGGAAAAATTCATGCTTGAATCAGGCAACCACACAAACAAAGCACTCCAGGATGAATGGAACCAACTTGGAAAAGAGGCTTTTTCTTTTGAAACCTTGGAGGTTCTTAAAAAGAAAAACGCCCCTTATTTCAATGAGAAGGAAGCATTAGCTGAACTCGAGGCAAAATGGCTAGAAAAACTTCAGCCGTATGAAGAACAGGGATATAATGTGAGGAAATCTCAATGAATTTAAGTGAATTAAATAGATTTTAAAAGCTAAAAATGGGGAAACTGATATTCTATGTTTCCTTTTTTTCGTGGCAAGTTTTAAAGTTGCCAGTTTACTAATTTCGACTGCACTCATTTCACTGACGGTCATTTTTACTGTTTTTGGAGAAATCATCTCACTATCGGGAGTATTTTATTTAATATGAAAAGTTAGGAAAGGGGACCGGGCAATCTGTCCCCATATTCATTACGGGAATAATAATGCATAGCACTATTTTTATCCCAATTCCAAAATAAGCATTGCGACTAAAGCACTGCGTACAGGCATTTGGGAAATAAGTAAATGCTCATGACTTGCGTGAGCCCCATCCCCAACTGGCCCCAAACCATCAAGGGTAGGTGCAAACTGTGACGCAAAGCTACCATCGCTTCCGCCTCCACTCATTTGCTCCTCTAAATGAAAAGCTAAATAAGATTGGGACAATTCCTTAGCCTTCTGGAACATTTTTTCGATTTCGGCCGTTTTTTCAAGAGGGGGTCGATTGATCCCACCTGTAACCTCGATGGAAATCCCTTCTTTAGAAGGCTTTAAATTTTGGATTAAGGGAATAATCTTTTCAAACTCTGATTGATTGGTAACACGCAAATCCAGCTCTGCCTCGGCTTCGGCAGCGATTACATTGGATGCAGTCCCTCCTTTAATGACGCCAACATTTAAGGTAGTCCCTTTATCCAAATCCGATAAGCTATGTAAATGGATGATTTTCCTCGCAAGCTCCTCTATGGCACTTATTCCTTTTTCAGGCTCAATTCCCGAATGTGAGGCCCGCCCCTTTACTTTTATATGAAACATTCCTACGCCTTTTCGTGAAGTCTTTAGTTTTCCAGTAGTTGAACTCGCTGATTCTAACACCAAAACATATTTACTTTTTTTCGCTTCTTCCTCTATTAATGCTTGGGATGTCCCGCTCCCGATCTCCTCATCAGAGGTGACCAGCATTACGAGTTTCGTATTCAAGGAAACTCCCAATTCATGTAGGGCATGCAGGGCAAAAATCCCTTGAACGATTCCCCCTTTCATGTCAAAGGTTCCTGGCCCGTACGCCTTATCCCCATCGATTCGAAATGGCATCGATTCTAATGTCCCCTTCGGCCAAACCGTATCCATATGGACTAAAATGAGAATTTGCTCCTCTCCCTGTCCATACTCCATCCGAAGATGATTTCCCGCATGAGGATTTTCTATAACGGCTATCTCCTCTCCCACGTATTCAGTAAAAAGTTCACTTACCCTTTTACCAAGCCGGTCCACCATTTCCTTATCATGTGAAGGGGATTCCATCTCAACCAATTCCTTTAAAACACCGAGCATTTCTGATTCTTTTCCTTTTAAAAACTCTACGATTTTTTTCATATGAATACACCTCATTTTCATTCTATGCATAAATCCCCTTCATAAGAAAGTGATTTTATTTAACTTATTGGACAGGATTTGATGAAATACTGAAAAGCTGTCCAGGATATTTGATTTCTCGGACAGCTTTTAGCGAAATCACAATAACCTGTCCAGCAAACTCACTTTCTTGGACAGCTTTTATCGAAATCGCAATAACCTATCCAGAAACTCACTTAGCCAACATCCTTAATAAAAATCATATAAAAAAGCCCCACAAGATGACACACTCACCTTGCAGGGCTTCCCATTAATTCTCTTCAATTTCCTTACGGTTTTTCCTAAAAATCTTAGATAATACTTCGTATACGATTGGAACAACAATTAATGTTAATAGCGTGGAGCTGATTAAACCGCCGATAACCGTTATGGCAAGGCCTTTCGAAATCAAGCCGCCTCCGCCTGCACCAAAAGCTAATGGCACCATGGCACCAATAGTTGCTATAGCTGTCATAAGAATCGGACGTAAACGTGTGGCACCAGCCTCAAGCACCGCTTCACGCATAACCATCCCTGTACGCTCCATCCGAATAATTCGGTCTACGAGTACGATTGCGTTCGTTACAACGATTCCGATAAGCATTAAGAGCCCCATCATGACGGATACAGAAATGGTTTCACCCGCAATTAATAATCCCACAAATGAGCCGATAACTGTAAATGGCAATGAGAAAAGAATCGCAAATGGCGCAAGGCCTTCACCAAATGTTACGACTAGAACAAAGTACACAATGGCAATCGCTGCAAGCATAGCTATACCAAGCTGTGTGAATGTTTCTTGCATGTCTGCTGCAACGCCGGCCACATCAACTGTGACCCCTTTTGGCAGATCTAAATTATCAATTGTCTTATCTGCTTCAGCTGTTGCTTTGGATATATCTTTGCCAGTGATCGTGCCTGAAACACTTGCATAGTATTCGCCCTTACTGCGAGCTAGAGTATTTAATGTTGTGCCTTTCTCAATAGTCACTAGTTTAGAAAGTGGCATTGTCGTACCAAGTGGTGTCGGTACTTGTTTTTCCAAAATATCATCGATCGATTTTGGCTGAGCTGTTTGTTCCTGCTGAACGATAACATTTAGGTCGTTTCCTTCTTTTTCAATCGTTGTTAACACATTCTTCGTTTTTTCTGGACTTAACATCATAATAATTTGCCCGGTTGTTAGTCCATACTTTAATAATTCATCCTGTGCCACTTTAAAGGTGTACTCAACGTATGCATCCTCTGCACTAGAGGAAACATCCTTTAATCCTTCATTTTCCTTTAATGCATCTTCAACTATTTTTACAGATTTGTTGAGTTTATCTAAATCTTCACTGTAAAATGTATAACTAACTTCATTTGAAGCCATGGACATCGAAGAGAAGTTCTGGCTCTTCCATTCGCCTGATTGTCCAATTTCCTTTACATACTTTTCTATATCTTCACGTGCTTCAGGGAAGTTTTCCATTTCCGGATCAAAAATCAGGTACATTAACCCGCCTTTTCCTCCGCCTCCCATCATGGCTGCTTGCTGGTCGCCGCTTTCTGTAACGGATACTTGAACGATATCAATATCATCATGTTCAAGCATTTTCTCTTCAACCACTTTAATATTTTCTAACGTATCTTCCGGCAGTTCTCCTGCACTTGGAGTGTAAGTCAGATACATCACCTTATCCTCTTCACTGCCCATAAAGCTAAAACCAATCAATGGTGTCAACGCCAAACTCCCTGCTAATAAAACAAAGGCAAGAATGGAAGTAATCACCTTATGATTAAGGGTTTTTTCAAGGAATCCTTTGTACCATTTGGATAATCTGCCAGCCTCTTTATGTTTGCTTTCCGTCTTTTCACTATATAACTTCTTCTTAAACAAGAAATGAGATAATGAAGGAACGATTGTAATCGCAACAATTAATGAGGCTCCGAGCGCAAATGACATGGTCAATGCGAATGGCATGAAGAGCTCGCCAACCATCCCGCCAACAAATATAAGTGGTGCAAATACTGCAACGGTTACGATTGTTGAAGACATGATAGGTCTGAACATTTCAATTGTTGATTCACGAATGAGTGCACGCCCTGTTAGTTTTTCACCTTTTAAATGCAGGCGGCGATAAATATTTTCAACCACAACGATGGAGTCATCGATTACGCGGCCAATAGCAACAGTAATCGCCCCAAGCGTCATAATATTTAGGGTGATATCCATCCAATTTAAGATTAACATAGCCATTAAAATCGAAACCGGAATGGATACAATCGAAATAATGGTCGATTTGAAATCTCTTAAGAAAAGGAGAATAATTAATACCGCAATTAAACCGCCAAATAACGCTTTTTCAACCATTGTAGCGACAGAATCTTCAATTGGCTTGCCTTGGTCAAGCGTCACATCGATAACGATCCCATCAATTTTCTTCTTTTCATCTTTAATTAATTTCTTCACACTGTTTACAACATCTACTGTGTTAGCCTGTTGGCTTTTGACAATTTGAATAGCAATCGCATCTTTCCCATTTGTGCGGGAAACTGATTGTACTTTACCTACTACTTGAATGGTTGCAATATCGTTAAGCTTTACAAATGGTAAAGGCTGTGTAGCCGATGGCGTTACAGGAATGAGCAATTCCTTTAATTCTTCAACAGTCGTGAACTTGCCGTCTATCGCTATTGCCTGCTCGCCTTCTTCAAATTCATAAAGTCCTAAAGAAACACCGAGATTGCTTGCTTGAATCATTTGCTTGACGGAATCTTCCGTTAAGCCTAGCTCTGCCATTTTTTCCTTATTATAAGTAAGGTCAACTTCTTCTATATGCTGCCCTGTAATCGTAGCAGAGGCAACACCATCGATTTTATCGATTTTTGGGAGTAAAACTTCCTCCACTGTTGACGTTAATTCAACTATGTCTTCTTTCGTGCTACTTACACTTAGTGCCACAACAGGCATCATGTTCATGCTAATAGCGGTAATGGTCGGCTTTTGAGCCCCTTCAGGCAATTTAACTGCATCTATCGCAGAATCTAATGCCCGCTTCGCCTCATCCATATCAATGCCGTATTCGTATTCCACTTGAATATTAGCTACATTTGAATACGAATTTGAATTAACGGATTTTACGTGCTCCAAGCCCTCTACTGCTTTTTCTAAAGGAATCGATACATCCTTCATCACTTGCTCAGGAGTTGCCCCAGGATATACATCCATTACCATTAAAAATGGAATAGAAATATCAGGAATCATCTCCATTTTCATACGTGTCCCTGAGTAAATTCCTGAAACAGTTATAATAATGGTCAGCAGCCAAACTGCTAGTTTATTCTTTAAAACAAAGTTAACTAACCCTTTCACGTCTCCACCTGCCCTTAATTGACTAATCAGTCTCATTTCCTTATAATAATGACCGATAAGTCATTTGTCAACGAAAGTCCTAGGAGTGGATGTAAAGAAATGATGAAGAAACAGTTAATTATGGAAAAAGCACTAGAACTTTTTGCAGCTCAAGGATTCGACGCAACAACTGTTCAACAAATCACTGATTATTGCGGCATTTCTAAAGGTGCTTTCTACTTGTCATTCAAATCAAAGGATGAATTGATTTTATCTACTATCGATCATTTTATGATGCAATTCACTTCTGATATTGACCATATAGTCAAAAACTCAGAAGATAACCTTTTATATAACTTTTACTACACAACATTTCAGTCTTTTCACAAACATTCTGATTTTGCAAAAGTTCTTATGAAAGAGCCGGTTCATTCATTGAATAAAGATTTATTTATTAAAATCCGTTATTACGACATGTTAATGGACAAATCGATATTACTGATGATTGAACGTTTATACGGAAAAACAGTCCAATCAATAAAATATGATTTAATTTTTTGCATTAAAGGCTTTATGCACACTTATTCACAGCTATTTCTATTCTATAGCTCACCGCTAGACTTGAATCATCTTTCTCAATCCCTTGTGGAAAAAACAAATCTGCTGGCAAAACAAATGACTGACCCATTTATTTCGCATGATCTATTTCAAGTTCTTAAGCAGCCGCTGAATGAAGAAATAACTAAGGATCAGTTGATTGAAATGATGGAGGAAAAAATGGCGGATGTTGAAGAACCGATTGAAAAGGAATCACTATTTCTTCTAAAGGAACAGCTGGTAGATCCAAATTTAAGTCCAGCCATTGTAAAAGGCCTACTCGAAAATATTCGGAATCATCCGGAGTGCAAGTGGATTTCTTATTTGCTGAGGAAGTATTTTGAGTTTTAAAATGATAGGAGCAGAACAGTTTTATCTTTCTGCTCTTTTTTAATTTTTAGTGGAGATGTTCACCTTGTACCAAATCAAATCCCAAGACTTGTTCTCCACTCGATTTTCATAGACTTTCAAACGATCCTTTGACTCGGCAAAAAATGGTGTAGGCTTGACCTCTAAATTGACGACATCATCGATTCCCCAAGGAGCTGCCAAAATAACATGGTCATTTCCATCTAATTTAACTCCCAAAGCTGTAGCAGTTTCTGGAAATTTCGAAATGCCATCGACTGAAGAAGTATAAGGCGGCAAATTATTGATCACGTGCATTCTTGCCTGATTTTTTACGGACCAAGGGACACCGGGCATGAGATGATTTAATTTTTCTTCTAATTTTTTTTCCTCTAATTCATCCAAATTTGCAGGATCATAATAGATGACATCAATATCGGGGATGGGTGTTCTTTCCGAAAAATGGTGTAACACATCCCATATTTTCGAACGCGCAAAGCCGGCACATATCCACCAATCGGATAGGTTCAGCGTGTTTACTGTTTTTAATAAATCCATCATCCAAGTATCTTCGGAAATGATTTGTACGATATCTTCTTCATTTTTTATCATCATTTTATTCACCTATTTCTTATTGCCTATGAAAAGACTCAATGGGTGGATGGATTTCTCCATCATCAAACCTATAATCGAGGAAATAAATTTTGAAAAGAAAGGAACCTATCATAAATAGAATCAGTGCAATAATAGCAATAAACAAAAAGAAGGCACACCATAGGCTCCATTTAAATATTTTTGATTCAGCGAACCTTTCCGACCAGCTTGGAGATTTAATCATCATAATCACCTTGTTTAATTAGATCTTAGACCCAAAATCAATCCCAGACATGATAAAAGGGATGGCTAATTTGATAAATTCTTCCGGCGGTGTATTTTGACCGCTTCTTCTCCATTCTAAAGATACTCCATAAAGACCCCAACTTAACATGGCAGCAGTAATCTTTAGAGGTTGCTCATCTTCACTTCGATATTGTTTTCGTAGCATTTTGTAAAAAATGATTTCGAGTTGTTCCCTAATAATACGGGCAATGGTATCTTCGTATCCTCTATGACAACGATTGGATAAAGATTTTTGAAAGTCCGTGATCGCTATGAAAATACTAATAATCGATTCTTCATTGAGTTCATTTTTCTCGAACATATTGCCATTCAAATTTATCAAGAGTACTTCTGACAGTACCTTTTCCAATAAGTCATATATATCTTCAAAATGATAATAGAAAGTGGCCCGATTAATCATAGCCTCTGTTGTAATATCCTTAACAGTAATATCCTTGAATTCTTTTTTACCTGAAAGTTCAATAAAGGAATCCATAATTAATTTACGAGTACGTAGAATTCGGGGATCAATCTTTGGTTGAGTCAATTACAATTCCCTCCTACTTTTTAAACAATTTGTTTAATGTGTTGTATAAACGACAAATACAATTAACTATTGGTATTGATGGTTTTCATTATGTACTAAAATACAATTATAAAGCAAATAAGAGGCTTCTTTCTCAGGCATTATAGAAAATGTAAAAACTAAATGGAACGGAGGAAAAATAATATGTCAAACAATCATAATATGATTTGTGATCTAGAAACAGGTGTATGCGGAGTAGCAGAGGAGGAGGAAATGGAGGTTATTGATTTTAATCAGCCAAAAAAATCGGTTAATCTTTATTATGTGACTGATCCTATTTGTTCTCATTGCTGGGCAATTGAACCTAATCTCCGTCGTTTTATAGAGCAGTATGGAGACTATTTTAATTTTCATACGGTTATGGGTGGTTTGCTGGAAAAATGGCATGATGCACCAATCGATCCTGCAAACGGAATTTATAAACCAGCCGATGTTGCTGGTCACTGGAGAGAAGTTGGAGAATATTCAAGAATGCCTATTGACGGCTCTTTAATGATTGATAATCCTGTTCAATCATCCTACCCACCGTCACGTGTATTTAAAGTGATTCAAAAAAATCATAGTGATGCATTAGCATTTGAATATTTACGCCGTGCAAGAGAAGCACTTTTCGCATTTAATCAAAATATTTCAGATACATCAGTTATGATTGAAATCGTAAATAAACTTGGTCTTAATGGAGAGGCTATTGTAAATGAAGCAGAACAACCAATCGGACAACAATTATTGAATGAAGATTTTGCTCTTACGAGAAGCTTAGGTGCCAGAGGTTTTCCTACCATTATTATGATCAATGAGGAAAATAAAGGCGTAAAAATTGTTGGTGGCCGTCCGTTTGAATCCTATGTTGACGGATTAAAGAAGGCTCTAAATGTCGAAGAACTACAACCAAAACAACAACCAACCCTCTCTAACTTACTTGAAAAAGAAAAACTGCTATTTTCGAAAGAAATTGAAGTGATGTACGATGTTGAAAAATCGGCCATTAACGCTTTTATTGAAAAAGAACTTTCGCCAAACAGTTTTCAAGTGAAGGAAATTCTAGGGGAATTATATTTTACATCAACAAAATAACAAGTGTGGTAAATAACAGATTGAAATAATCATTAACTAAGTGAAAAGGAGTAGTTATTTTCTACTCCTTTTCCAAAAAACATCCTAATTTCCTTGTTTTTTTACGTATCCCATTAACCCATGCAGTGTTCATACAAATTCATTCCCTGTGATATGCCCTGATCCTCCATAAGCACAATTCAACTCATCTCGGTGTTTCGATCGTCTCTAGCTTTGCCATTTAACAGGAAATCAAAATACTTTAGATAAATGAAAATGGACCTCTGTTATAATGTGACTAACTATTTTCACATTATAGCAGAGGTCTTTATGATTCTTCATAATTTCGGATTGAGATCGTCTCCGAATTGTCAAAAAGGAAGTTCTCATTTGGAGAGTAAAACCTGCCAACATTTTTGCGTATAACAGGAAATCTACCAGTCAGAAACCCTTCAGTATGCTTGGGCACAGTATTGAATGTATTTGGTATTTTGTAAAATAAGATTCTTGATGGTGACTACCTTACTGAATAGTTTAAAAACCCGTTTACAAATCTTCTACATTTCCTGCATCTGTATTGGCACCGTATTTTTAATGCGCTTTAAACGTAGGTTGTAGTATACATAACATACTACTATAAAACCAACTGACCAATAAACTGATGCGCGCTGTGTTGGGTCTAATAAAAGGGACAGAATAATTCCCACGCACATGATGAACGAAGAAATTGGAACAAACGGGTACCACTTTACCCGATAAGCCAAATCTTCAAGCTTTCCTCCGCTCTTTATATATTGTCTTCTAAAATTAATATGTGAAAGAGAGATAGTAGCCCATGCAATCGTCGTGCCTATTCCTGAAATTGCCAATAATACAACAAATAAGGTGTTCGCAGCAATAACGCTTGTTAATAGGGAAAGAAGGGCAAAACCTAAACTAATAAGAAGGGAATTCATTGGAACTCCCCGTTTGTTCAATTTTCCAAAAACTCTTGGCATTTGTCCGCTTTCACCCATCGCAAAAAACATGCGAGAGCAAAGGTAAAGTCCTGAGTTGCCAACGGATAGAACAGCAGTTAAGATGACAAAGTTCATAATATCTGCTCCATAGGGAATTCCGACCTTGTCAAGCATCATTACAAACGGACTTTCTACAAGACCTGCTTGTTTCCAAGGAACCATTGCACTTACAATGACAATACTCGTTACGTAAAATAAGAGCACTCGGAAAATAATGTTTTTTGTTGCTTTTGGGATGTCACGCCCTGGATTCTCTGATTCACCAGCCGTTACCCCAAGTAACTCTGTTCCTTGGAAGCCATATAGAACTGCAATCATTGTGATAAATACCACCGTAAATCCATTTGGGAAAAGTCCACCGTCATTGTATAGATTCGTAAAAAACGGAGTAGGCTCTCCGCCTTCTAATGGAACAATTCCAAGAACGGCAGATGCACCGATGATAATAAATAGGATAATCGCAACCACTTTTATCCCTGCAAAATAATATTCTGTTTCAGCAAATCCCTTAGTTGTTAAAGCATTTAATGCAAACAGCAAAACGATAAAAATAAGACACCAGATCCAGACTGGCGTATCAGGAAACCATCGTTTCATGAGAAGACCTGCTGCGATAAATTCTAGACCAACAGTTGTTGCCCAGCTCATCCAATAGACAATCCCGACCATAAATCCGGTTGACGGACCAATATATTTGGTTGCATAGGCTTGGAAGGAACCCGTAACCGGCATAGCAACCGCTAATTCCCCAAGACAAAGCATAACCAGATATGTCATGGCACCACCGATAATATACGCTAGAATAGCACCACCAGCACCAGCACTATTTATAGTTAATCCTGATCCTAAAAATAGGCCCGTTCCAATAACGCCACCCATCGAAATCATCGAGAGATGGCGCCTTTTTAATACTCGTTTTAACTGTTGATTTTCCATCTACTTCACCTCGGTCCTTAATGGAACATAAGCTTGCCCGCTATCGAGTGCATGTTGTACTAGTAAATGGAAATGATGAACGCAATTCTCTGTTGGTGAAAAACGTCCTTGAGTGTATCCCTTTGACTCAATTCCTTTTTGGACCTGTTGGAGAATCATGAAGTCTTCATCACGGACTTGATCGAGAAACTCATAAAACTTTTTTTGAGCCTCTTGATCATTTAAATCAAGGAAATAGGTGGAATAAATCACCTGTGTTTTATTATGATCAATTGGAATTGACTGATTGATTGATACATTTGGAAGACCCGGATTTATACTAATCCACATATTTGGGTAAAGAAAATAGTATTTTGCACTTTGACCCAGCTGATCTGGTTCACTTGTTCCCGCGCGTAACGGAACTCCTTGATACGAATAATTATCAAATGTTGAAATTTCATAGTGATCCATATCGAGAGTGTTCACAAATCCTTTATGAATGGTTGGACAGTGGTCGCATTCCAAATAATTGTCGACCGTTAATTTCCAGTTGCAGTTTACGATATCTTCTTTAACGCGAGCTAATTTTAAGTCTTCAAAAGGATAGTGCTTGAATCCGTCAAATAGGTTCCCAAATACCTCCGACATTGGTAGAGCGTTTTCATCTAAGTTCACAAAAATAAAACTAGCAACAACTTCAAGTTTTGGCTGCTTTAAACAGAAATCATCTGGATTATAGCTAACACCCTTCATATTTGGTGCTCGGTTCAAATGTCCGTCAAGTGTAAAGGTCCATGCGTGATACGGACATTGTATACTTTTTGTATGTCCGCATTCATTATCTGTTAGTCTCGACGCACGATGTGGACAGACATTGTGGAAGGCTCGAATTTCCCCGTCATTTCCTTTAATAATGAGAATAGAATGTCCTGCAATATCTTTCGTGAAATAGTCCCCAACTTTTTTAACCTGAGAAATGTGACCTGCAAACAACCATGTTTTTTCGAAAATTTTTTCTTGCTCGTTTTTTAACGCTGCCTCTTCTGTGTATAAACGCGATGGCAGTGTGTATGATTGGTGTACTTCTGGATGAACTTTGTGTTCCATTTTCATAACCTCTCTTTATTATTGAATTGGGTAGACGTTCTTGCTGTGGTTCAAAGTGATTGTGGAAAATACCTGTGCAAAATAATCTGAGATGCATCTTCATCCCTTCGACCCCAATTCTATTCATTTAATTCCGAATTGAATGAATATTCTACCCTATAAAAAACATGATATCATTGTATACAATTTTTGTATACAATATTTTCAACATTTTAATGTTGTTAACAAAAGAAAAGCTGAAGTAACATGGTTCGATAGTTTCACAATGAGAAAAATAGAGCTCTTTAGTATAAGTCATTAATGATTATTAGAGGATGATCACAAGTGATTTCCTTTTTTGTTTTATGTAGGGTGTATATCGTTATGAAAATTCTGATATATTATAAGTGTTTATGATAAAATTTTAGATAGGCTAATGGTGAAAATACGGATTAGAATTTACTGAATGGGCTGTATTTAGCCGTTGTTTAGAAATCTGAATTATGACGTTATATAATGTAATAAAATGCTGATTATTATTATTTTTTATCTGGTTAGGTGGTTACTATATGAATCGACAAAGTATTAAAGGGAAAAATATGGAGGAGTTGATTTATAAAGAGATTAAATTATCTATCTATAACCGATTCATTCGACCAGGAAGTCAGCTCGTTGAAGAGGTAATTGCGAATAGGCTACATGTCAGTCGAACTCCTGTAAGGGGGGTCATTAAAAGACTAGAGCATGAAGGGTATGTCCAGGTTATCCCAAATAGGGGGGCATTTGTTATTCGGCCAACAGCAGAGGAAATAAAGGATGCTTATTCAGTTAGACTTCTTCTAGAAAAGCAAGCCGCAGGATTGGCAGCGGAAAGGATTGGAAAAGAAGACATTGAAAGTCTTTATACATTAATAGATGAGGAGAAACAAATATTTGATCAAAGAGACACGGATAGTTATTATAAAATGAATGATTCGTTTCACGCTATTATAGCTAAAGCATCACAAAACAAACTATTACTTGAATATGTGAAAGATATCGTTAGTAAGACGACGATTTATGTGGTATTGTTTGACCCTTTAGATAAATTAAAAATAAACCCATCTATTGAAGAACACACTGTTATTGTTAAAGCACTTGAATCTGGTGATAGAATGAAAGCTGAACAAGCTATGGAGAAACATTTGGTAAGTGTGATTGATGGATTGAATTTAGAGGATAGTGGATCAGAGGAAGATTTTCTTTTTCTATAAAGATTAATGTTCTATCTATTGTCTAATTTTCTATTTCTTCATATTGGTTTAGGTTTGTTTACCAGAAGGTTTAATTGTTTAATCGCTAGCGAATTAACCTCATTTAGATACACAACGGAGAACCGTACCATAAGTAAATGAGGTTTTT
>NZ_JBALNX010000093.1:936-46569 GCF_036962035.1 Bacillus sp. JJ1773 | reverse complement strand
TATTAAAGCTACTCTGCTTTACTAGGGAATAAACACCAATGTTTTCCTGTTACAAAGAAAATGTAGAGCATTGAATTATGATTTCATTTTTATTTTCGGATAAATTATCTGTAAAAAAGAGACAGTAATAGAGAAAGTCCTATATTCTTCATAAAAAGGAAGGGAAATAAATGAATATAAGATTAAAGAAAATAATGACTTCTTCTTTTACTGTCTTTTTATCTTTTTTAATCTTCATTCCTCAGGCAAGTGCTGAAATTAGATATAATGCTCAGCCTGAGATGGAGTATCGAGTAATAGGAAAAATAACTGTCAATGGAAAACAGTTTAAAGATTTGAATGGCAATAAAAAGCTGGATCCATATGAAAATTGGCAGCTTACAGATGAAGTACGTGTTAAAGATCTTGTTTCGCGGATGACTTTGGAGGAAAAAGCAGGAATGTTAATTATTCCTGAATTTCCGAAATTTACAAATGGCAAATTGGAACTACCAAATAAGATGATTAATCAAAACACCCGTTATTTTATTTTTCGTGAATCACCAAGTGCCGATGTAATCGCCAAATATAATAATCAGCTACAAGCAGCTGCAGAAAATACAAGATTAGGCATTCCGGCTGTCATTATTTCAAATCCAAGAAACCATTCTGAGGTTCCTACATCTTCTGGGGAAATAGATATGGACAAGCCTGGACAATTCTCTTTTTGGCCTGCCACTTTAGGACTTGCGGCAACTCGCGATTTGAATTTAATAACGGAATTTGCCCAAATCGCTTCAAAAGAGTTTAGGGCTACAGGAATCCGTAAACTTTTCGGATATTCAGCTGATGTTGCGACTGATCCACTATGGTTAAGAAACGATGAAACATTTGGGGAGCACCCGACCCTGACTTCAGACATTATTTGGCGAATTGTGAAAGGATTTCAAGGGGATATTCTTAATGATAATAGTGTAACAACGACAGTCAGGCATTTTCCAGGCGGTGGAGCACGAGTAAAAGGGACTGATCCTCATTTTGAAGAAGGACGATATAATCTTTACCCAACTGAAGGCAGTTTGCTAAAGTATCATATGCCTCCTTTTAGAGCCGCAATTGCTGCAGATACAACATCGATTATGCCTTATTATTCATATCCTAGCAATGAGAGTGCCGAACAGGGATTGCCACATTATAGTGCCACACAGCAATTTGAAGAAGTTGGCTTTGCTTTAAACAAACAATTTATTGATGATTACCTGCGTAAAGAACTAGGTTTCCTAGGTTATGTAAACTCTGATACTAGTGCAGTAGTCGACAAGGCTTGGGGGGCACTAAATTTGTCTGTTGAACAAAGGTTTGCAAAAGCGCTAAATGCTGGAACGAATATTTTTTCTGGTGTTACAAATCCTGCTCCTATTATTAATGCTGTGAAACAAGGTTTGGTTAGTGAAGCAAGAGTGAATCGCTCCGTCACTTATTTACTTACAGAGATGATGAAACTAGGACTTTTCGAGAATCCATATGTAGATCCGAAAAAAGCACTGGCAGTCGTTGATAACCCAAACTCTCAAAAACGTGCAGATTTAGCCCATCGTAAGTCCGTTGTATTACTGCGAAATGGGAACAATCTATTACCTTTGTCAGATAGCAAAATCGGTCAAATAAAGCTATATGTTGAGGCATTTCCTGGAGGAGCTAATGGGTCAAATACGAAAAATCTTATCGATAAGATTCGAAAATATGATGCAAAAATGACAATTACGGATCGATTAGATGATGCAACCCATGCTTTTGTTTGGGTGAAGCCTAAACAGGATTTTATGAAAAGAAAACCTATGCTCATAATTGGCCCTGATACAGGGATTGATAATGTAAACAGAATCATAGAGATTCAGAAAAAGGTTCCAACGATTACCGCTATTAATATGAGGAGCCCATGGTTAATCAATGAAATCGAACCGAATGCAGCGGCTATTGTGGCAACTTTTGGAGTGAAGACAGAAGCTTTAGTAGATGTCATTCGAGGGAGATTTAATCCTGTTGGGAAACTTCCTTTTACAATACCAGCTAATCAGACAGCAGTAGACAATGAGATTGGGGATATACCAGGATTTGGCGAAGTTCCATCCTATGTGTATCGAAACAAAAATGGAGATGCATATGGGTATGATTTCGGACTTTCTTATCAATAGGAAAAGATTTTTGCTAAAAACATGATAAAAAAACACTTGGATATCAATTTCCAAGTGTTTTTTAAAGCTTTATTTTACCTTTCACATGCCCAATTGTCTTTGTCTCTGTCATGCTTTGATTCATAGGCAGGGTGATCAGCAGGAACCCCGTTAGGATAAACCTTTCTTAATTCCGTACAGTTTTTATATGATTCGCTGCCGCTGCTTGAAGGGGCGGTGGAAGTGGAGCCTGTATTCGAATTTGTATTTGAACTTGTGTTGTTATTTGTGCTTTTTGATGAAGATGCTGAGCCGCTGCTAGATGCTGTTGTTTTGGAATCCAGGTCACCCTTTGTAGTACCTTCCGCTCCGAATGCCCATAAACCGGTATTCTGTTCTCTCGCTTCGCGGGCAAATTTTACAAAATAATCACTGTATTTCACGTCAGGCGGATAAGTAGAAGGTTCTGCATATCCATTTAATACAAGATCAGCATTAAACATTTTTGTTCGAATTTCATTTTCATCCATATCGTTCGTTGGAATATCAAGCCAAACAATTCGCAGAAAACGAGTATAGCGATCGGTATCTGAAACGTCCTTCTGTAAATAAACTTGTTTCCCTTCGAGCTTTGAAGTGGTATAGTTGCTTGCCTCTTTGCCGTATTCTTCTGTTTTCGTGGTAGACTCAGGTGTATTCACTCCTACAAGGCGAACTTTTCTGCCATCGGAAGTTTCGAATGTATCCCCATCTACAACTCTGCTAATCGTCACCAGTTCCAAACCTAGGCTGCTAGCTTGTTCTTCTTTTGCTTTTTGTTCGGATTCTAGTTTCTCTTTTTCTAAGCGTTCCGCTTCAGCTTTTGCCTCTTCTTTTGCTTTCGCCTCTGCTTCTGCTTTAGCTTTTTCTTCTTCTTCCGCTTTCTTAGCTTTTTCCGCCGCTTCTTTTTCGGCTGAATCTTTTTGTTTAGTTGTACTTGCTACTTGATTATCATTATTTTTATCTGCTGTTTCAGTAGTATCGGCAAAGGAAACCCCTAGAATTAAAAACAAGATGAATCCTGCGGTAACAATCAATCCTGGTTTCTTGACGATTATGTTTCCCTTTTTCTTTTGATTTGACAAATATAACCCGATTAAAAACACAACTGTTCCAATTAATGCAATTGGTACTGCAATAGCCATGATTAACATGAATAATAGAATGATAGCTATTATGATTCCTTTAATGAATTTCATTTAATTTTCCTCTCTCCTAAACCTTAGTTTCTAACATAAGAATACAATCAATGTTAATTATACATGTTTTTTGTCATTATTTGTCCGAAATAGAAATGTAAAATATGTAAAAGATAGTTATTGCAATAAACATTGTTTTTATTGAGGTTTAACGCCAAGTCTTAGGCTATATTTATAGAGTCATGCTCCTAAAAATCATTGTTGAATACATTATCCTGAATGGGGAAATTTTCAGGAGATGATGAATGCTGGAGAATAACAGCAATTTGCAGCAGCCCGATGCGCTCTGCCATTATTTTGCGGAGATTCTTGGAGCGACTCCTTCTATTATTAATGGTGTATGTACAGCGACAAAATCCCCGACAAACATTCACTCTGTAGTTTTAGGCAAAAGGGCAGAGTCGTTTATGTTTGTACCTCTGGCCTTTTCCTTTGAAAATATAGATCAGGACGGCAGGGCACTATGTTTAGGGAAAACAGTCATTCTGCAAAATGAAATTAATCCTTTTATCTCCAGTTTGCATGAGAATGGAATTATATGGACAGTCCTCAATAATCATTGGTTATTTGGATGTACCAAGACTTATGTATATCCATTTTGAAAAAATTGAACATCCAATTACAATTGCTAACGATACAAAGGACGCACTATCAGTTCTGAAAACAAATAAAATTAGGCCATCTTAATGATGTAAAATTGATTGTTCCCTTTAAAAAATGAAATAAATTAAATTTGATACAATAAGAACCAAAAAATAATGAAAATGCGGAAGGGATTGTCCAAGCCAAATGGCACAAATTTAATAAAATAATATGGAAGATCTCCTCCCTTAGGTCTTGTGAACTACACTTGGCCGTTCATTTTAATGAACGGTCATTTTTTTTGAGACAATAGGAAAGGCCTCTTCATCGGAGGCCTTTGTATTTTTATTGCCCTTTTTTACTTTTATTAGAACTATTTCTAATCATTGTTTGCTTATACATTTGATGTCCTAGCACAGCAACTCCAGCAGCTGTAATCCCGTTAATAAAACCATCTATAGAAAATCCAAATGCCACGCTTCCAATTGTGATTGATACAATAAAGAGTATCCAAATAATCAACCAATCAGGGATGGCTGGTGTTTGTTTAAGCGCAAACCCCAACACCCAAAGAGCAGGTACTAGCATTATATAATTCTGGTTTAAATACTCAATTAGATTCAAAAAAAGTCACCTCCTATTTCAGTGTTTATATATATTATGTGATTCAAGCAATTTGGCTTGTTTTATTTCCCAACTTGTTTTGAAATAGAAGAATACATAGCAGCCATATCTTTTTTGGAATAGCACCTATATATAGAAAGTAACAGGAGGTGAAATGCTAAATTTTTAATATTATTATAGAAAGGAGTGCGGAGTAATGGAGGAGCTCTTACCATTAATAAGCGAAGTTGGCTTTCCGATCATTGTGACACTATTTTTGCTGCACAGAATAGAAGCGAAGCTAGACGTAGTCGTAAATTCCATTCAGGGGCTTCCTGATCGTTTAAAGGAGTAATTCTAATAATTCACAATTATTGACTTTCAATTCCAAAAATGCTAAATTTAAATCAGCCGTTATGCATCGAATTATATTTTTGAAAGCTAAATTTCCAAAGAATTCTTTTGTTTGGATGAGTAATGAGGAGTAAAAGCTATAATCGTTGTGAATGGTGAATTAACACAAGGCTTTCAACAGCCTATAGGAGGATTTTTTTACATGAAAAACGGTAAAGTTAAATGGTTTAATGCTGAAAAAGGTTTCGGATTCATCGAAGGTGAAGACGGAAACGATGTATTCGTACATTACTCTGCAATCCAAACTGAAGGATTCAAAACATTAGAAGAAGGTCAAGAAGTATCTTTCGAAGTTGTTGAAGGTGCTCGTGGACCACAAGCTGCTAACGTAAATAAACTATAATCATAAATCATAAACAGTCCTGCTTTGTGGGGCTGTTTTTTTATTTTACTAAATTTAATTAAAAATCAGAAATATTTCAGTAGGGTATGCTATAATAAGTACGTATGTTCTCATGCTGATATCCACTTAGTAATTAATTCCTCAGACTTCTATTCCAGACCTATAAAAACTTAAATTTGATATAATGAGTGTATTTGAGACTATGAATATATAAGATAAGAAGGTGAAGATTTTGAAATTTATTCATACAGCAGATTGGCACTTAGGAAAGCTTGTACATGGAATTTATATGACAGAAGAACAGCGCTATTTCTTGAAGCAATTTGTTGATCTTGTTGCGGAAGAAAAGCCGGACGCTGTTGTAATCGCCGGAGATTTATATGATCGATCGATACCTCCAACTGAGGCAGTTGAACTGCTCAATGACATATTGTTCAAAATCAATGTAGAGTTAAAAACACCTATTGTGGCAATTGGCGGCAATCATGATAGTGCAGAACGTTTATCTTTTGGGAGCTCATGGTACCAGAAAAGTCAGTTTTATTTATCAGGTAAGCTAGAATCTAACGTTCGGCCAATACATATTAATGGTGTTAATTTCTATCTTGTCCCATATGCGGAGCCAGGAATTGTTCGGCAATTGTTCGCAGATGACACCATTCATACGCATCAGGACGCGATGAAAGCGGTTATCGGGAGAATTGAAGATTCCTTGAATCCTAGTGAACCAAATGTACTCGTTGGTCATGCTTTTGTTCTTGGCGGAAAAACAAGTGAGTCGGAGAGAACTCTTTCTGTAGGTGGATCTGGATGCGTAGGAGCAGAATTATTTGAACCATTTTCTTATACAGCACTCGGTCATCTTCATAGCCCAGATGCTCTTAAACATGATAGGATTCGTTATTCAGGTTCACTTCTCAAGTATTCTTTTTCGGAGTCAAAACAAGAAAAGTCAGTTTCCATTATCGAAATGGATGAAAAGGGCCATTTTGATTTGCGGGTGCGTAAACTTTCTCCACAAAAAGATATGAGGGAAATAGAAGGGTTTTTGGATGAATTAATGGATCCAGGTTTTTACGAGAAGCAAATGGTTGATGATTATTTGAAAATCATTCTCCATGATGAAGGCGCCTTAATAGATCCCATTAATAAGCTCCGGCAAATCTATCCAAATGTTCTGCATCTTGAGCGAAAAATCGATATCACTGATATGAAAAAGAAACAGTTCTTCACCTCAGTTAAAGAGGAGAAAAAGTCTGAGCTTGAACTTTTTCAGCAATTTTATCAAGAAATGACAACTTCAGAATTTACTGATGACAAGAAGGCTATTATGACTGATGTCATTGAAAAGGCTTTGAAGGATGGTGCAGCTATATGAGACCTTTAAAGTTAATCATGCAGGCGTTTGGGCCATATGCAGGTACAGAAACGATAGATTTTACAGTGCTTGGAAATCGGACGATGTTTGTGATCTCTGGTAAAACCGGTTCGGGAAAAACGACTATTTTTGATGGAATTAGCTATGCTATTTATGGAAAAGCAAGTGGAGAAGATCGAAATGGGCCTGAATTAAGAAGCCAATTTGCTAGAAATGAATTATTAACAGAGGTAACACTTAAGTTCTCTTTAAGAAAAAGAACGTTTATTATCACAAGATCCCCTCAACAGGAGAAGAAGAAGGAACGTGGGGACGGTTATACAACGATAGGTGCAAAAGCTGAATTGTATATGATCAATGAAAATGGAGAAAAGCAAATTCTAGCATCAAATATTCGTGATGTAGATGAAAAGATTAAAGAAATCATGATTATAGACAGCAACCAGTTTAGGCAAATATTAATGATTCCTCAAGGAGAATTCAGAAAGCTGCTTACATCAGAGAGTAAGGAAAAGGAAGTCATTTTGCAGCGGCTTTTCCATACGCAAGTGTATAAGCGGATCGAAGAAAAGCTAAAGGAAGATGCAGTCGAACTAAAGAAATCAGTCGAAAAGCAAATAGAAAACCGGGATCAAGCCATTCAGCAAATTTCTGCTATATTTAATGATGAGCTAAAAGGATATTTGAATGCAGGAAGTGTAAATGATGCACTCATCATGCCTTTATTACAGATAGAAATGGAATGTATGGCTGCAGAGTTGGCAAAGCTAGCAGATCAATTAAAAGGCAAACAAGAAAAACGGGATTTACTTCAGCAAAAGCTATTTGAAGCAGAGACCATTGTAAAACAGCTAAAGGCTAAAGAAGAATTAGAAAAAAGAAAGACTGAACTTCATAATGAGAAGGAAGCTTACATTCAACTAGAGAAAAAAATTAATCTTGCCCAGAAAGCAGCCGTGCTTGCTCAGCAGGAAGAGCTTTGTCATCATTTGAAAAAAGAGTCAGATGAAGCTAATCATGAGCTTCAGTCAATAAAGTCAAAGATTACATCACTGTCAGATCTATTAGATGAGCATGAAAAGAAATGGGAAGAAGAAAAAAATCGGGAAGATGAAAGAAAGGCTCTAGCTGAGGAAATCAGTTCTCTTAATAATATGAAAGAAGACATTGAATCTCTTTCCATTGTGAAGAAAGAGGTCAATATGCTTGAAAAAGCCCTTGAAAAAAGAAAGATTGAAAAGTCACAGCTAGAAGATTCTTTAAAGAAATCAGAACAAGCCATCCTTCTTTTACAAGAAGAAAAACAACAGATTGAGAGAGAACAGCTTACATTTCTTCAAAATGCTCAAAAATTAGAGAAATTAGAAGAAGAAATGCAAAGATTTAATAAGTACGAAGAATTAGTTCTCCGCTATGATCAGGCAAAATTGAATTTTGAAAAGCGAAAAGGTTATTATGATCACTTTGTTTCACGATTAGCTGATGCAAAGGCAACGATCGACCTGCTGGAACAAAAATGGCTGCATGGACAAGCTAGTCTACTTGCAAATAAACTTATTGATGGGGAAGCATGCCCTGTTTGCGGATCAATGGATCATCCAAATCTAGCTGCTGTCTCAGAATCAATCCCTGATGAAAAAGATTTAAAAGCCGCAAAAAAACAGGCAGATGAGCTTGAAAAGGAAAAAGGAAAGGCTGAGTCAGCTTTTTATGATTCACAGTCAATTGTAAATTCAATAAAAGAAGCACTGGATTCACAACTTAAAGAAATAAAGAATCAGCGTGATGATTTAACAATTAATTCATTACCTATGGTGAAAGAAACCATATTGGCGGAGAGAAACGAACTTGTTCAGAATCAAAGCATATTATCCGAAAGACAAGCTAAAATGCCAGCATGCTTAAACCAGCTAAAATTATTGGAGCAGGATAGAGAGATATATTTAAAGCAGCTTCAATTGAACATAGAACAAATAAATAATGAAACCATTAATTTTACAGAGAAAAAAACCAATTTAACAAGAATGATAGCGAAAATACCTCCTGATCTACATTCAGCTGAGGTTTATGAAACACGTTTGAAAAACGCCGTTAAAAAACATGAGGATCTAATAAAGCTTTTGGAAACTGTGCAGCAGCAATATCAGGACACAAAGGAAAATTTCCTCGCAGAATCGGCTAAATATGAAACCATCAAAAAACAGGCAGATAGAATAAAAGAACGATTAACTCTGGAAAGAGAAGCATTTGTTCAGAAGATGAATGATCAAGGTTTTGGAACGTACACAGAATACAATGAATCGAAGAAGTCTGAACAAGAAATTCAGATGCTAGATCAATCATTAAGGGATTACCGGGAAGAGCTGCGATCCGTTCATGACCGTTATGAAGAACTTTCTTACTTGTTAAAGGATGTTGAAATGCCCGATTTAGAACAGATTAGCAAATTATTTAAAGAAAACGAGGAACATATTCGTTTGCTTCAAGAAGAATATACGGATTTATATATGAAGAAAAAACATAATGAAGGAACAGCAGAAAATATTAATGAAATTAATGGGCGTATGAAAGCACTGGAAGACAGGTATAAATTAATTGGTCATTTATATGATATCGCAAAGGGACAAAACACGTACCGTATTACCTTTGAGCGCTTTGTATTAGCTGCTTTTCTTGATGATATTTTAAGAGAAGCAAATGGAAGATTGAGAAAAATGACGAGTGGAAGATATGAATTGTTAAGGAAAACGGATCGTTCAAAAGGGAATGTACAAAGTGGTTTAGAACTGCTTGTTTTTGATCAATATACTGGACAAGAAAGACATGTTAAAACCCTATCTGGGGGAGAAAGCTTTAAAGCGGCTTTAGCTCTCGCATTAGGGTTAGCTGATGTTGTTCAGCAATATGCTGGCGGTGTCTCATTAGAAACAATGTTTATAGATGAAGGATTTGGAACTCTCGATCCAGAGTCACTTGATCAAGCGATTGAGGCATTAATGGATATACAAAGCAGCGGAAGACTGGTTGGAATTATTTCCCATGTACCTGAGCTCAAGGAAAGAATAGATGCCCGCCTTGAAGTTATAGCAACTCAAACAGGAAGTCAGACTGAATTTCAATTTTTATCTTAACATCATGGAAAGGTGCGAATCCGATGATTCAATCCTTTCTTTTTCATAATAGAAGTACAATTTATGCTAATATAGTCATAAATTAGTAAGAAGGATGATTACTATGAAAAAAAGAGTGGCTTTATCTTGGAGCGGCGGAAAAGATGGCTGCCTCAGTCTTGACGTATTAACAAAGAATGGAATTGATGTCGTTTGTTTAGTGACGACCGTGCCGATTGAATTGGGCAGAACATTTGGACATGGTGAAAAATTAGAATTGGTAAAGCTGCAAGGAGAGTGCCTGGATATCCCTATAGAGTTTATTTCCACCACCTTTGAGAAGTATACAGATAGTTTTATCAATACATTAACGATATTAAAAGAAAAGTATCATATAGAAGGCATCGCCTTTGGTGATTTATATTTACAAGGTCATCGTGAGTGGGGAGAAAAGATGGCAGTAGCTGCTGGACTTCAAGCTATTTACCCGCTATGGGGAAAGCAGGAAGATGCTCTTCGTATGCTTGAGGACTATCTCCAATCTGGTTATAAGGCAACAGTTATTCGTATACGGGAGGATATTCTAGATGAATCGTGGCTAGGAAGAGAGCTGGACTTTTCATTTTTAGAGGATGTAAAGACGAAGGAAATGTGTCCGATGGGTGAATCGGGTGAGTATCATTCATTTGTATATGATGGACCGTTGTTTAAGCAGAAGATTATTCTTAAGAATCCGGAAATTATTCAATTAGAGACTACGAAGAAGCTGGAATTTAGCCAATTTGAACTTCAGACAAAAGTTGAAAATTAACAAGGAACAAAAAAATTAAATAAAAGAGAGGAATCCTTCATTGAACAAAGTATTTGGTCATGAATATTCTCTTTTTCCATTTGAAGCATTTTCTTTTCAGCATTTTATGATGATCATTATCTTAATAGGTGGCACGATTTTCCTTTATTCAAAGAAAAACCATTTAAAGGAACATGATAAGTCTGTTAGAATTCTCATGTTTTTAAGTCTGTTCGTTTTGGAAGCCATGTATCATATATGGCTTATTAAAGATGGTTATTGGGATATATCTTTTACGTTACCGCTACAGCTCTGTTCATTAAGTCTTATTCTTTGTCTTATTTTACTTACTTCTAAATCAAATTTTATATTTCAAATTGTTTTCTTTATTGGGATAACGGGAGCAGCAATGGCGGTAATAACGCCTGAGTTATTTCTTGGTTTTCCTCATTTTCGTTATTTCCAATTTTTTATAACTCATATCTTTATCATTTGGACTTGTTTTTATTTTTGGATAGTCCACGATTATACACCTAATGGAAAGGGTCTAATCATGTCTTTCTTATTTCTAAATGGGAGCGCTTGTCTTGCTTTTGCAGCGAATAAGGTGACAGGCGGGAATTATATGTTTCTAGCGTATAAACCTTCAAATGCATCATTATTAGATTATTTTGGTCCGTTTCCTTATTATATATTAGCTCTAGAGGGAGCAACTTTGTTTTTCTTCTTCCTTTTGCTCGTAATTTGCAATAAAGTAAAGGTAAAAGCAATACAGAGGTAGGTGACAGCTTTTGAATACGAAAAGATATTTCACAATTGGTATGGCGGGCCATATCGATCATGGTAAGACAACGCTTACGAAAGCGCTGACCAATGTTGATACGGACAGATTGAAAGAAGAGAAGGAAAGGCAAATATCAATTGAACTTGGTTTTGCTCCTTTATATGAAGATCAAGAGCTGGAAATTTCAGTAGTAGATGTTCCAGGTCATGAACGCTTTATTAGACAGATGATAGCTGGAGTAGCTGGAATTGATTTAGTTTTACTCGTTGTTGCGGCCGATGAAGGAGTCATGCCGCAAACCCGTGAGCATTTACATATACTCGGTTTATTAGGGATTAAGAACGGTATTATTGCAATTACAAAAATTAATCGTGTTGACAATGATTTTATTGACCTTGTAAAAGATGATATATTAGGTGAACTAAAAGGTACGATATTTGAAGACGCACCATTTATGCTTGTCGATAGTTTAACTGGTCAAGGAATAAAGGATTTGAAACATTTCATTATTCATGAATTAAAAAAACAGGATCCTAGAGATATTAGAGGTGCTTTTCGTCTTCCCATTGATCAAGTGTTCTCTGTGAAAGGGCAGGGTACAGTAGTCAGAGGAACTGTTTATGAAGGATCAGTAGAGGAAGGACAAGCATTAAAGATTATGCCAAAAGGGCTGGAAACACGTGCAAGGCAGCTTCAAGTCCACCATAAACCAGCTATAAGCGCCTATGCGGGTCAGCGGACTGCCATTAATTTGTCCGGAATTGCAAAGGAGGATATTCAGCGTGGTGATGTGCTAGTCTCTTCAGAGCATTTTATTGTCACGCAAACAATTGATGTCGCCATTCGTCTTGTAGGGGATTTAGAATATTTAGTTAAGCAGCGCATGCCAATCAAATGTCATATTGGAACAGCTGAGGTTATGGGGCGGATTGTGTTATTTGATCGTAATGAAATAAAGTCGGAAGCAGAGGAAATCCTTTGTCAAATCCGCTTGGACGAGGAGGTTGTCACGAAAAGAGGGGACCGCTTTATATTAAGACGTCCTAGTCCACAGGAGACAATTGGCGGAGGTTGGGTAATTGACCCAAGAGGAGAAAAATATCGATTTGGACAAAAGACAGTTGATGACCTTGAAAAGAAAAAAGAAGGTACACCAAAAGAAAGAATTTATGCTGCACTTTATGAGGCAAAAAGTTTGCCGTTTCAAGAGATTTTGAAAAGAACATCTATTGCGGAACAAGAGCTTCAAAACTATTTAATGGATGAAGAGTTTCTCCTATATGGCGGAAAAGAGTACACCCTGTTTATAATCAAGGAATCAATTGAAAAAGACATGAAGACTCTCTTACAGGATTTTCACGGTGAGAGTACTTTGAAAGCAGGGATGAATAGGGCAGAGCTCTTGCAATTAATTAGTAAACAATCCCCTAAGAAACTAGCAGAATTTGTGTTAGAGCAGGGGATTGAAACAAGTGTTTTCGGTAAGAAGGATCAATTTGTTTTCCTAAGCGAATTTACGCCTCATGTACCAAAAAGCTGGCAGAAGCGCACCGAAAATATGCTTGCAGATTTGAAAAAAGACGGATTAAAGGTTAAGTATTTCAATGATTATATTACGAAAGCCGGAATTCCAAATGATTTAATACTAGACCTAACAAAATTTCTAACGGATATCGAAGAAGTGATCTCCCTTGACGAACAATTCTATTGGCATGCGGAGCACTTCAATAAAGCTGTTGAAAAATTAAGAGTGAGAACCACTATAGAATTTGAAGTAGGTGATGCAAAAGACATCCTCGATCTTTCACGTAAGTATATGATCCCATTTCTAGAGAAGCTTGATTCTTTAGGTTATACAAAGAGAGTCGAAAATAAAAGGGTGTGGCAGGACAGAGCATAAATTCATGGGGAAGCTGATTACAATCAGCTTCTTTTTTTCGTGTTAAACAAATAATTAACTTGCTTTATTTATCTAGGGGTTACTTAGATCTCGTTTTTAGGGTTAAATACCTATGGATTTTTGGGTAATCTTTACACTATGCCCAGTATTGGTATCTATAGGGTTAAATTCCCGTCCAGGCCAATTTTTACATATAGGATTTTAATAGATTTATTACTAAAATAAGGGTGTATAAGAAAAAATAAGGAGTGGACACCATGAGAAAGCAACTACTGACGTTGACAGCAACAGCTGGGTTAGTATTTACTGCATTTCAGAATCCTGCAAGTGCTCACGAATTGACTTATCAAGTCCGATCGGGTGATATGTTATGGAAAATTGCCCAAGCAAACAATCTATCTATTAGTCAGCTTATGGAATGGAACAGCCTTACAGATTACGTTATCTATCCGGGACAAAGTTTGAATCTAATGGAACCACATAATCATGAAGAAGTTAATAGAGAAGCAGATTACTATATTGTCAAAAGTGGTGATACATTATGGGGAATTGCCAATTCCAATAAACTAACGATTGACGCATTAAAAAGTTTGAATAATTTGAATTCTAACTTTGTTTATCCTGGGCAAAAACTACTTGTCAAGCCAGCTCAGCCTGCCCCTCCATTTGATCGTCCTGATTCAATTAATACATATACCGTCCAAAATGGAGATTCTCTTTGGAAAATAGCAACTGAAAATAATTTATCTGTTACACAGTTAATGTCTATGAATAGTTTAAATTCTAACGTCATTTATGTAGGTCAAAAATTAACGGTTCAACAGGCAACTGCAACTCAAATTAAAGAAAGTGAAGTTTCAAAGGTTGATGCTCTGATTGCTGAAGCAAAGAAATATATAGGTGTGCCGTATGTTTGGGGAGGGAGCTCACCTGCGGGATTTGATTGCAGCGGCTACTTAAACTATGTTTTTAATCATGCAGGAATATCTATTCCGCGAACAGTCTTAACCATTTGGAATGCAACAAAGTCAGTTTCATCACCAGACATAGGGGATATTGTGTTCTTTAATACAAGTTCTGCTGGTCCATCCCATGCAGGAATTTACCTTGGAAACAATAAATTTATCCACTCTGGATCGTCTACTGGGGTCACAATTAGCGATATGACTCTAACCTATTGGAAAACCCGTTACTTGGGTGCGAAAACTGCCTTTTAAATTAGATGTTTTTTTTTTGCAGAAAAAGGTAAACCAAGCCACTAATAAGGGCTTGGTTTACTAGTGTTTATTCGATCATTTCTGATAAAACGTAATGATAGAGTAATTTAGCTGTATTATCAATGGAAGACTTATGAGTACGTTCAAAAGCATGGGATGAATCAATTCCAGGTCCAACTAAGCCATGAACGATATCATGACCTGACCGGATTGCGGCAGATGCATCTGATCCATAAAAAGGATAAATATCTAGCTTATAATCAATTTGGTTATCCACTGCAAGCTGAACAAGTCTTTTTCTTAAACCATAGTGGTAAGGTCCGCTCGCATCCTTTACACAAATAGATACTGTGTATTCATCAGTAGATTGACCATCACCCATGGCTCCCATATCTACAGCCAAATATTCAACTGTTTCTGGAGTAATATTTGAATTACCACCATAACCAATTTCCTCATTATTAGATATTAAAAAATGGGTCGTATAGGGTAGTTCGATTTTCTCGGTCTGGATTTGTTTAATTAATAGCAGAAGAATGGCTACGCTTGCCTTATCGTCTAAATGTCTTGATTTAATAAATCCAGACGGTGTTATTTCCACTCTAGGGTCAAAAGAGACAAAATCTCCGACCTCAATGCCTAAGGCACGAACATCCTCAGCATTTTTTACTACTTCATCTAAACGCACTTCCATATTATCCTGGTTTCTTTCAGCCTTGCCTGCATCTTTGTATACGTGGACGGACGTTTGATGCATTAAGATTGTCCCGGTATATTTTTTTCCTGATGCCGTTTCAATCTCGCAATATTCCCCTTCAATTGAGTTATATTTAAATCCGCCAATTAGGTCAAGCTTTAACCTTCCGCTCGGTTTAATTTCCTTAACGATGGCACCAAGTGTGTCTACATGAGCTGTAAGCATTCGATGGTTCGTATCATCCTGGCCGCCGATCGTTGCAATTAGACCGCCTTTGCGATTTCTTTTTGTTTCGACCTTTAATTCTTTTAAATAATTTTCAACAAATGTGATGACTTCATTTGTATTTCCAGATGGACTTGGAATGGATACAAGCTTAGAAATTAATTGAAAAATCTCATCTGTATTTGGATATGACATATGTATGGCCCCTCTCTATGAAAATCGTGGATCTTCCCTATTATACTGCTTTATACATTCATAATAAATTATTAAGAGGCATGCTTGATAACCGAAATGGTGCAATTAGCATGCCTTACCATGATTAATGAATTTTTTCAAGCTCTGACGTAACTGAGAACTTTTCCGTATTCTTTTCTGATGAAACAAATTCCTGCTTAACCATCCCCATCCCAGGTGCCCAATACTTTCGGACAATCGTCTCATTTTCCATATCATACTGTTCGATGATGACGACATTTTTTACTTTGCCAGTAGGGAGCAGCAGCTCCGCATTTGTATGACTTATTGTAAAGCCATTAAATGATTTCTCGAGTTGTAATGGTTTTATTAAAAGTGGGACAGGGTTAAATTGCTTTTCTAACTCTGCCAAAGGTGGAATCTCTTCATCATAGAATTCAGGCCGATCATAAACCTGATAAATTCCTTTATCCGTTAACTTATAAATTTTTAATATTCTAGTTCCGCCATTTTCAACAATAGAAGGAAGATAGCTGTCTGTTCTTTGATAAAAAAATTCAGTAAAGGCTGCATATTCATTCCCTTCACCTCGGTATACATATGTTTTATTCTCTTGAGGAAAATACTCTTCAATTTTTATTTCTTCTGCAGTCCCTTTTGGTTTTGGTGATTCCGCTTTTTTTTCAGCACATCCCGTTAATAAAAGAAATCCAATGAGCAGAAATAAGTACTTGTTCATAATTTTAACTCCTTTAATAATATGACGGAATAATTGTAAAAGAGTTTCAATATTCTAACTTGTCTTTATGTACACCAGGAGATCATGTAAAGATCTCCTGATTCATTTTATTTACCAATTAAAGCTTTGACTCCTAGATAAAGCAGCGCCAAAGAGAAAACGATGATTGCAATTACGCCTAAAATATGAAATAAACTCGCGATACCTGCCGTGATCACAGCAGATGTAGGAACCTTCATTAAAGCAAGTCCAGCCAAAATACATGCTAAATATAGTAAAGCTAATGGATTCATAATGTATCCCTCCTTTACTACAATTTATGCAAAAAAAGAGGGGGTTGTTCGGGTGAAAGGACTGAATAAGGTGAAAAATTATTGTAAATAAATTTCGTTTATCATCCGATAATTTTTGAATTTTTTGCAGAATTTTGAAGAAATAATACTAATAATATATTGTAAATCCCTGTTTAATTTTTATTTTTTTTATGTTATATTATTAAACGTTCACCAAACTGATAATTATTTGATTGCAAATAAACAACTAATGTAAACTTAGCGATTGCTAAGTTTTTCTGATTTTTACAATTATGAGGTGTAAACTATGAAAAAATTATTACCTTTAACAAAGGAATTAATGAAAGAAAAAAGAATGAGAATTTTCTTCTTTATCGTCATTCTCTTTTGGTTAAAAACATATGCAGCGTACAGAATAGAATTTAGTTTAGGAATTGATAATAAACTTCAAGAATTTTTATTGTTTCTTAATCCATTAAGTTCCGCCTTATTATTCCTAGGTTTTGCTTTATTTTTTAAAGGACGGATGCAATCAGTATTATTCATTACGATGAACTTCCTGATGTCGTTTTTATTATATGCAAATGTTGTTTATTACCGATTCTTCAATGACTTTATTACAGTTCCAGTCGTCATGCAAACGAAGACGAACGGGGGGCAATTAGGAGGAAGTGCTTTATCCCTCATGAGTCCTTTTGATGTATTTTACTTTATTGATACAATTATCCTGGCGTTTTTTATCTTTAAAAAATGGTACAACCCTAGTAAGACAGTAAGCAGAAAGCCTGCGAAGTATGTGATTGCGGCAGCTATCCTAACTTTTATTATTAATCTAGGTCTGGCTGAAGCAGATCGTCCACAATTGCTTACTCGTTCTTTTGACAGAAACTATCTTGTGAAATATTTAGGTGCTTATAATTTCTCTGTTTATGATGTCATTCAGAATGCAAGGTCAGCTAGTCAAAGAGCTTTAGCTGATTCAAACGACATTACAGAAGTGGAGAACTATATTAAAGCCAATTATGCTGCGCCTAATCCTGAATACTTTGGAAAAGCGAAAGGAATGAATGTGATTTACATTTCTTTAGAATCACTTCAAACCTTTATTATCGATTACAAGTTAAACGGCCAAGAGGTAACTCCATTTTTAAACTCATTGGCGCATAATGGCGAAACATTCTATTTTGATAATATTATTAACCAAACAGGTCAAGGAAAAACATCAGATGCTGAATTTATTATGGATAATTCTTTATATCCGATGTCTCAAGGTTCTGTCTATGTAACAAAAGCTCAAAATACGTATCATGCCGCACCAGCTATTTTGAAAACACATGGATATACGTCAGCAGTTTTCCACGGAAACTATAAAACGTTTTGGAATCGCAATGAAATGTATCGTTCTTTAGGATATGATCAATTTTTTGATGCAGAATATTACGATATGAGTGAAGAAAACACGAAAAACTATGGCATGAAGGATAAACCATTCTTTACTGAATCCATGCCGATGTTAGAAAGTCTGCCACAGCCTTTTTATACAAAATTCATTACTCTATCTAATCATTTTCCATTTAAAATGGATGAAGGGGATACTGATTTCCCTGCAGCTGAAACTGATAATAAGGTAGTGAACCAATACTTCCAGTCTGCGAATTATATGGACCAGGCAATTGAACAGTTCTTTAATGACCTTAAAGCATCAGGACTATATGATAATACGGTTGTTGTCATGTATGGCGATCATTATGGCATTTCAGAGAACCATAATGATGCGATGGCTGAAATTATCGGAAAAGAAATTACTCCTTTTGAGTATGCTAGAAATCTGCAAAGAGTTCCGGTATTCATCCATGTACCAGGAGTAGATGGCGGAGCTCAGCATCAAATTGGCGGCCAAGTAGATGTTCGTCCAACAGTGCTGCATTTATTAGGAATTGATACGAAGGATTATTTGGAAATTGGCTCTGATCTTTTGTCTAAAAACCATCGTGAAGTCATTCCATTCCGCAATGGAGACTTTGTCTCTCCGAAAGTGACCCAAGTGGACGAAAAATTCTATTCCAATGAAACAGGTGAGCTTGTAGATGGAGAAGAATATGCACATTTAGCTGAAAAAGCAAAAGCTGAACTGCAAATATCAGATAACATCGTGTATAAAGACCTTCTAAGATTCTATCAGCCAGATGGCTATGAACCGATTGACAGAAATGATTATCAGTATATAAAAAAGGAAGATCCGATCAAAAGTGAAACAGGAAAACAAACGGGCAATGTGGAATAATGGGAAGGGCGGAGAGTAAATCTTCGCTCTTTTTTGTTGCTTTAAAACTGTTTCATAATGTACAAAAAAAATGTTTAACATAATATTATTATGTAAACAAAAATATTTGAAATTAGACTATCGATCATCTATATAGTAAAGTGAAGTTATAGTTTCATTAGACAGGAGGAATAATAATGAGCGAGTGTAAATTAGATCATTCACTTGAAGATGTTAAGCTGAAGTACGAGCAGCAAAAAGAATTTTTACCTAATAGCATGGCTCCGCTATTTGAGGCTTTCTTTAATGAAGAACATACACAGGATATATTAAATGAAGTATTTCACCTGTTAAAGAAATATGATTTAGCAACAGAAGATGAGAAGGTGCAGAGGGAAAACCGCTTAAATTTAGTTTTAAAAAATGTATAAAATGAAATGTGAGAAGACTTGTTAAGCGGAGTCTTCTTTTTTTTGAAGGCTGTTACAAAATTTTTGTAGCTATTAAAATATTATTTTAACTACACAAATTTTGTGATATTATAATATTACTTGTTTAAATGAAAAAGTTTATGAAGGATGTGTCAGAATTGAAGGAATCTCATCGCCCAATATTTGATTTAGCAATTCGCACAGCCGATATGCTTGTAAAGATGTTTGGGTCTCGTTGTGAAGTAGCCGTTCATGATTTTTCAGATTTGAAAAGATCGCTTATTCATCTTGCTGGGAGTGTGACTGGAAGAAAAATTGGCTCTCCCATTACGGATCTAGTGTTAAACGAGCTAGCAAAAAAGGATCAGGAAATAGAGGATATTCCGAGCTATAAAACACAGTCGAGCAAAGGGAATGTGATGAAATCAGCAACGATCTTCCTTCGTGATATTCACGGTAAGATTATCGGTGCTTTATGTATTAATTATGATATAAGTCTATTAATGCAATTTGGCGGTGAAATCGAAGAATTTATTAGCTTTGATGAACAACAGCATACAAAATCAGAAAACTTCTTCACCTCTGTCCAAGAGGTTATCCATGAAATGGTTGAACAAGTTTTGCTCGGATTTAAGAAAGCGCCATCCCTAATGAGCCTTGATGAAAAAGTGGAATGTGTTAGGCAGCTTGATGAAAAAGGGACATTTCTAATAAAAGGTGCAACAGATTATGTGGCATCAGTACTCGGTGTTTCAAAATTCACGGTTTATAATTATTTACAAAAAATTAGAACAATAAATGAGCTTCAGCCAGAAGAGCTTGCTGAACATAAATAATTTTGAACTCATAAATTAATAGAAAAGCGGAAGCGCCTTGGTCACCCCCGACAAGCACAAGACGAGCCTCCCGGATAGGTGTTCTTTACCTTTCTGGGAGGATTGGCTTGTGACCTCGAGGGGGTAGGCGCTGGAGCTAGACAGTTCTCCAACTCGAGATAAGTTATTCTAATATTTATTATAAAGGAGCATTCGACATGAAATATAGATCCGCTTTTGATATTATCGGTCCGGTCATGATTGGCCCATCCAGCTCTCATACGGCAGGAGCTGCAAGAATTGGACGTGTGGCCAGAACATTATTTAACCGGCTTCCAAAGAAAGCAGTAATATCTTTATATGGTTCATTTGCCAAAACCTATAAAGGCCATGGGACGGATGTAGCAATAGTTGGCGGGCTCTTAGATTTTGATACGTACGATGAGCGTATTCCTTCTTCACTGAAGCTTGCTGAAGAGGCTGGAATGGAGATTGTATTTTCTGTAGAGGAAATGGTACCAGATCATCCGAATACCGTTCGGATTAATTTATATGATGAAAAAGGTGATTTAGAGGTTGTTGGTATTTCAATTGGCGGAGGCACGATTGAAATAACTGAACTAAATTCATTTAGGCTTAAATTGTCTGGCGAACATCCAGCTATTCTTGTTGTTCATAACGATCAGTTTGGTGTTATCTCATCTGTTACAAAAATATTAGCCAATCATGAAATCAATATTGGTCATATGGAGGTTTCCCGTAAGGAAAAGGGAAAAATGGCCTTAATGGTGATAGAGGTAGATCAAAAGATCCAACAGGATGTCATTGCAGAGATAGAAAATGTACCTAATGTAACGCAGATTATTAGAATGGTTGATTAACTTTATTCAGCAGAAATCCCCTGTTTCTATAAATGGGAGATGAGTAAATAATAATAACTAATTTAGTGGAATGTTAAACCACGGCTGAATAAAGTTAAAGCCTCCGGCGGATGCCTCGATTTTTTAATGGAATTTTTCGAGCGAGCTCGAAAAAAATCGGGCACAAATACGCCAAGGCGCATTTGATTATATAGCCAGGATTAGGGGTGGAAAGATGATTTTATTTAGAAATGTAGCTGAACTTGTTGAGCTTGCTGAAAGTAAACAAGTGAAAATAGCAGAAATTATGATTCAGCAGGAAATTGAAGTAACTGGGCTTACTAGAGAAGAAATTATTGCTAAGATGGATCGTAATTTAACGGTTATGGAAGAAGCTGTTGAGCGCGGTTTAAAAGGGGTTACTTCAGTCTCCGGTTTAACGGGTGGAGATGCAGTTCTGCTGCAAAATTATATTAAAAGCGGAAAATCATTATCAGGAAATATTCTGCTGGATGCGGTAAGTAAAGCAGTAGCAACGAACGAAGTTAACGCAGCAATGGGTACTATTTGTGCAACTCCGACTGCTGGTTCTGCAGGTGTTGTACCTGGTACATTATTTGCAGTGAAGGAAGTCTTAAATCCAACGAGAATGGAAATGATTGAATTTCTATTTACTTCTGCAGCCTTTGGCTTTGTTGTGGCAAACAATGCGTCTATTTCTGGTGCTGCTGGCGGCTGTCAGGCTGAGGTGGGCTCGGCAAGCGGGATGGCGGCTGCCTCTATTGTCGAGCTTGCTGGAGGTTCACCTAGTCAGGCTGCTGAGGCAATGGCCATTACATTGAAAAACATGCTTGGCTTAGTATGTGACCCTGTTGCAGGATTAGTAGAAGTTCCTTGTGTGAAACGAAATGCAATGGGTGCTTCAAATGCGATGACCGCAGCTGATATGGCTCTAGCTGGCATTAAAAGCCGAATTCCATGTGATGAAGTCATTCATGCGATGTTCCTCATTGGTCAGTCAATGCCATCAGCATTAAGAGAAACGGCTGAAGGCGGCCTTGCTGCAACTCCAACAGGACGAAGACTAGAAGCAGAAATATTTGGCGAAAAAAAATAAAATACATGAGATGCCTGGATATGGTGAATGTCCAGGTTTTTTTGTTTTTGCTATTCACACTTCTGACATATTTTAGTAAATCATTATCATTGTAAATAAATATTCACAGATTCCTACTAGTCAATGGTGGTAAGATGAATGTAATAAAAATAAGGAGCGATAGGTGATGGAGGAGATATTAACGAAAATATTGATTGGAATGAATGACATAAGAAATCAAGTTGCTGAAATCAGTGATAACATTAAATCGCTGGAGAGACGGCTGGATCGATTGGAGAAAGTCGATAGCATTGAACATAGAATAGAAGTGAATCAAATTGATTTGTCTGATATTAAGGACATAGTTGAAAAAATGGAATCCTATCAAAGAGAGGAATTAAATGACTTTTTTCAATATTTGAAAGGGGCTTCAATTAAAATATTCAGCGAAGAATTACTTTGTATTAATCAGCGTTTGGATGCCCAATTAACGAAAATTGCTAAAAACGAAGAAGCTATTTTGATGCTAAAGGGTAAGAACATGGTCAGCTGATTATTTTTAGTTATATGCTATATCTAAAGAGGCCGGAAATATGGCTTCTTTTTCTTTTTCGAAAAGCTGTTGTGAGTCCAGTAATAAAATTTTTCCTAAAACGCAGAAACCCCCTTGCATCTTATTTGAGGAGGGATTATGATAGCTAAAGAAAAATTATTTAGAATGACGAAATAAATAGCTCCATGAATGAAGGAAGAGGAAAAAATGCCACAGTCGTATAGTACATTAAAGGCAAATGAAAAGCTTAGTATCCGAAATGGAATTGCAACAACCATTGTCCTAAATATTAGTAACAATTATTTTCCCTTGTTCGCTATTAGTGTTCTTGGGGCTACAAATTATCAGGTCGGATTAATTAGTTCATTGCCGCAATTTGTCGGGATGTTCGCGATGCTGATCGGATCAATCATTTTAAGCAAATTAGAAGAAAAGAAGAAATTTACAGCTTATTCCTTTCTGGCTGCACGTTTGTTTCTCATCGCAATGTTTTTTGTCATATATCTACCTGTTGAATATCGGAGCTGGGCATTTGTTCTTTTAGTTGGATTTATGAATTTACCTGGTTCATTTGCCAATTTAAGCTGGCAATCCTTTATTGGAGACCTTATTCCTGACGAAAGAAGAAGCGGCTTTTTTAGTGACCGAAATAAAATGATGACTATTGTTGGGATGATATCTACCTTCTTGATCGGTATTCTCTTGCAGCAATTTGATAAGAGCAATGCTTTGCCATTTCAGCTATTATTTATTTGTGCATTCCTTTTCGGGTTATTGGAAGTTTACTATTTATTGAAGCATAAAGAAAAAAAGACTGATAAGAAAATAGAAAAGAAGAAACTAAATCTAGGCCTCCAGGTTTATAAACATAAACCATTCGTTTATTTTTTAGTTTGCTGCTTATTTTTTAATTTTGGATGGCAAATGGCGTGGTCATTATTTAGTATTTACCAAATAAAATATGCAGGAGCGACTGCTTTTTGGATCAGTTTATTTACAGTTTCCAATCAAATTGCTCAGATAGCCAGTTTTAAATGGTGGGGGAGAATGGCCGACAAACACAGCAATGCAAAGATGCTGATATTGGTATCTTTAGGAATGGCCAGTACTCCAATTTTGACTGTGCTCTCCACTAATTTAGTTTATCTTGTCATTGTAAATGCTTCTTCTGGCTTATTCGTCTCGGGGACCGTGTTATTATTATTTAATCATTTATTAGAGGTTACAACGGAGGATAATCGCAGTACATGTATTTCGAATTATAATATATTGCTAGCACTTGTAGCGTTTATTGCTCCACAGTTCGGTGTATTCCTTCTTGAGAATACTAGTATGGACGTGGCCATGACTATTTCTACTATTCTAAGAGGAGCTAGCGCCATTCTGTTCTTTTTTATGTTCTTATATATGCGAAAAAGCCATGCGGGAACAATCGGCAGTAAAGTGCTTGGATAAATGGAAAGACGCCAGCTAAAGTGGCGTCTTTTAACTTAAATTGATTTCTCCAGTTCATACCAATAATAACAAATTGTATCAAGACCTTTATCAAAGTTTTCTAAATGAAAATGCTCATTTGGCGCATGGAAATTTTCATCAGGCAGACCGAAACCCATTAAGACAACAGGAAGCTTTAATATTTGATCAAATGCCGCTACGATCGGAATGGATCCGCCTCCACGTGTATAGGATGTAGGAACTCCATATACCTTTTCATAGGCACGGCCAGCAGCTTGAATAGCTGGATGGTCAAAAGGAGTGACATACGGTGAACCCTTATCAAATAAAGAAATATTCACCTCTACACCTTTTGGTTTATTTTTTTCGATATGCTGCTTTAAAAGGTTTACAATCTCATCAGGATCTTGATTTGGGACTAGACGGCATGTAATTTTTGCAGTAGCTTCAGAAGGGATGACTGTTTTAATGCCTTCACCTTGGAAACCCCCATAAATCCCATTTACTTCAAGTGTCGGCCTAACCCATAATCTTTCTAATGTCGTATAGCCTTTTTCTCCGAATAATTCTGTGACTCCAGCTTGCTGCTTAAAGCTTTCATCACTCATTTCCAAAGCATCGTATGCTTGTTTTTCATCTTCAGTTAAAGGCTGAACTTGATCATAAAATCCATCTACAGTTATTTTTCCATCGATATCATGGAATGTATTAACTAGTTGGACTAGGGCGTGAATAGGGTTTTGCACAGCTCCGCCATATAAACCTGAATGCAGATCTCCTTTTGCACCTTTCACATCAATTTGTAAGCCGCATAATCCGCGTAGACCATAGCAAATGGTAGGCTTGCCTTTATCAATCATGCCCGTATCCGATATAACAATCACATCAGCTGATAAAAGCTCTTTATTTTCTTCAACAAAAGCTGGAAGATTAGGACTTCCAATCTCCTCTTCGCCCTCAATGCAAAACTTAAAGTTTACCGGAAGAGTGCCAGTTGTTTGCAGGATTGCTTCAATGGCTTTCAAATGCATGAATACTTGTCCCTTATCATCACTGGCACCACGAGCATATATTTTTTCATCTCTAATATCTGCTTCAAATGGGGAAGTCACCCATAAATGAAGGGGATCTACAGGTTGTACATCATAGTGGCCATATATAAGAACTGTCGGTTTTCCTTCGGCCTTTAACCAGTCTCCATAGACAACGGGATGCCCTTTTGTTTCGTAAATTTTTACATTTTCAACCCCTATTTTTGCCAGTGCATCAGCTGTCCATTGGGCTGCCCTTTGTACATCGTCTTTATGGTCGGGCAGGGCACTAATACTTGGGATTGCTAAAAATTCAAAGAGCTCCTTAAGATGTATTTCTCTTTTATCCTGAAGAAAATCCAATACTGCTTGATTCATTTTACCTTCCTCCATGTCCTTATGTCATTATTCCGGAATTACCTTTACATAATCTTTCCAAATTGTTTGTCCTATCTAACTATAACATAGTCAACTGTTTGGATAAAAACTCTAAGCCACTACCGTCAGGCATCGGATTTTCAATGAAGAAAATTGGGTGAATAAATATATAAAATTTTCAGAAAACTCATTGACTTTTTACCATTTCCAATGTATCTTTGTGATAAATATATGACACATAATAATCACCACGATAAATAAACGTTATATAAAATTATTTAAAGGATCGATTTTAATTTTTAAGTAAATTGTATGAAGTAATTAAAACGTTATTAAAATTTGGGGGTGAGTAATTTGTCAATAACGATTTTTAACGAGCACTTAACAGATGAGGAGAAATACGAGCACTTCATGAATCGTATCAACAATGGTGAAAAAATTGAAGCAGATGATTGGATGCCTGACGAATATCGTATAACGCTGATTAAATTAATTTCAATGCATGGAATTAGTGAAATTATGGGGGCGTTGCCTGAAAAGGAATGGGTTCCGAAAGCACCTTCATTAAAAAGAAAGCTTGGGATCATGGCAAAGGTACAGGATGAAATGGGACACGGGCAGCTTCTATTAAGAGTTGCAGAAGATTTAATGAAGCCTTTCGGTAAAAGCCGTGAAGATATTATGCACGATTTATTTAACGGAAGGCTGAAATTTCATAATGTGTTTCATATGGAAGCCCCGACATGGGGAGATGCAGGATTAATTGGCTGGCTTGTTGATGGTGCAGCCATCATTTCGCAAACCAATATGCTAGATGCTTCATATGGGCCTTATGCAAGAGCGTTGAAAAGAATTTGTGCAGAGGAAGTTTTCCATGCCCAGCATGGCGAGTCCATCATTATGGCATTGGCTGAAGGAACAAAGGAACAAAGAGAGATGGTTCAAGGTGCCATTAATAGATGGTGGGATGCCCTCCTGATGTTCTTCGGTCCGGCAGATGCATCAACGACTGGAACTTCTAAGCAAGACATTACAATTAAATATCGAATTCGAACCAAAACGAATGAACAACTGAGACAGGATTTCTTTTCGAAATACATTCCTAGAGTCATTTCTCTTGGATTAACAATCCCGGATGAAACGATGCATTTTGATAAAGAGCAGGGAAAATGGGTTTATAAGCAGCCTGACTGGGACCGGTTTAAAGAAATTGTCAGGAATAAAGGCCCGAAATCAAAGGAACGTTTGGAATTGCGGCAAACAACTTATGTTGAAAATCAGTGGGTCCGTGATGCGCTGGCAAATGTAAATCATTGAATTTATGAAGAAATTAGATTGGAGGAGAGCCTTTGAGCAGTGGAGGATTTTACCAGGAATTCGAGGTTTTCAGTAAAAGGACGGACACCTCCCCATTACAATATCAGTTTTCCTTGCTTGCTCCAAATCAAGAGCTTGCATTAGTTATGGCACAGGAAAACTTTATGCGGAGGGAGCCGGTAGCAGATATTTGGGTAATAAAAAGCTCGGATATTCGAAAAATGTCTCTTGAGGAAAAGCAGACATTGATGCGGCTTGATAATAAAGATTATCGAAATACGAAGGGATACGGCTATTTAAGAAAAAAATGGCGTCAGTATGAACAAGCAATGCTTGATGAAAAGGAAATTTTGTCATGGGGAGGATTGAAAAAGAGTGAACAAGACTGATATTTCATCACTGGATCCTGCATATAAATCTTCATTAACAGCACTCTTATACCAGCTCGCTGATGATGATTTCATACTCGCCTACCGAGGATCGGAATGGCTTGGCCTTGCTCCTCATATTGAGGAGGACGTTGCCTTTTCCTCCATTAGCCAAGATACAATGGGGCATGCGGCGATGTTTTATCAGCTTCTAGAAGAACTTGGTGAAGGCAGTGTTGATGAATTAGCGCATTCACGAAAAGCTAAGGACCGAAGAAATGCTGTTTTGCTTGAAATGGTTAATGGTCCGGGCCACTATTTATCAATGCCCCAGTATGACTTTGCGTTTGCAGTCGTCAGAAATTACTTCTACGATCAGGCAAAGAAAATCCGTATGGACTCCTTGAAAAATTCATCCTATCAACCACTTGCCCACATGGCAATCAATGTGAATATGGAGCTCTTCTACCATCTTCTACATTGGAAAACATGGTTTGTGCAATTAATGAATGCTGGTGGTGAGGCAAGAAAAAGAATGGAAGCTGCTGTTGCAAAAGTGTTTGCTGATTTCGAAGGTGTACTAACATTAGGGCCACAGGGGAGTGAGATGACAAAATTAGGTTTGATTGAGGAAGAAGACGTATTGAAACAGAGGTGGAGGTCTGCCATGCTTCCAGTCTTTGAAGCGATCAATCTACCGTTGCCAGAATCGTTTGGAATGAAGAGCGGGAATGGACGTTTAGGTGAACACTCAAAGGACCTCGACATAGCTTTAGCCATTCTTTCCGAAGTATATCATACAGATCCCGCCGCTAATTGGTAGGAAGAAGGATTGTTTAGAATGAAGAAAACAAATACTTCTGCAGACAAAATTATTAAAGTGCTTCATCAAGTTAAGGATCCAGAAATAGACTCTATTTCGATCGTCGATTTAGGGATGGTAGAAAAAGTGACAGTGGACGGCTCCTCCGTCAGAATTGAGCTGCTTCCAACCTTTATGGGCTGCCCAGCTCTTGAAATTATCCGTCATAACGTAGTTAAAGAAATTAAATCTCAATTTGCTTTTGAGCTAATTGATGTACAATTCATTTACCACCCACCATGGACGTCAGACCGAATTACAGTAAAGGGGAGAGAGGATTTAAAAGAATTCGGAATTGCCCCTCCTCCAAAACATATCCGCGAAACTGGAGAGTGGCAAGTGAATTGCCCGTTTTGCGACTCCAACTATACAACTCTAGACAATCTCTTTGGGCCAACTGCCTGTCGCAGCATTCTATACTGCAGGACTTGCAAAAACCCTTTCGAAGCTATGAAACCTGTTTCAACAATATAAATACAAATTGAAGGGAAGAAAGTAAAATGGCAAAACTTATCGCATTATACAAGCATCCTGAAAACAAAGAAGCTTTTGATAAGCATTACTTTGAAACACACGCTCCTCTTACGGAAAAAATCCCTGGACTTCGCAAAATGGAGGTTACTAGAATTGTAGGCAGTCCAATGGGTGGGGAAGGGAAGTATTACCTCATGTGTGAAATGCATTATGACAGTCTAGAGTCACTTCAATCGGCGATGAGAACCGATGAAGGGAAGGCTTCAGGCAAAGATGCAATGAAATTTGCAGGTGATTTAATTACATTAATGATTGGTGAAAGCGTAGATGGGTAATGACTATGAATTTATTGAAG
This sequence comes from Bacillus sp. JJ1773, assembly GCF_036962035.1. Lineage (NCBI taxonomy): Bacteria > Bacillati > Bacillota > Bacilli > Caryophanales > Bacillaceae > Bacillus > Bacillus sp. JJ1773. The sequence continues at coordinate 17,650 of NZ_JBALNX010000093.1, read as the reverse complement.
CTGCCATTGATGGAAAGCTAGGATTCATAGCCTTAAATCGTCCAAAGGTACTTAACGCAATTAATCGCAAAATGGTTTCAGAAATTCTAACTGTTATGGAAGAATTTGAAGAGAAAGATGATGTCAAAGTCATCATATTGACCGGCAAAGGAAGGGCATTTGCTGCTGGAGCTGATATCGAAGAAATGGCTAATGACGATGCAATCGATTTTGAACTGCGCAATCAATTCAAGGATTGGGACCGATTGGCCATGATAAAGAAGCCAATAATTGGAGCTGTCCAGGGGTTTGCTCTTGGCGGGGGTTTTGAACTTGCCCTATGCTGCGATCTTCTTTACGGCGCGGAGGATGCGGAATTCGGATTTCCCGAAGTAAATCTTGGTGTTATGCCTGGTGCAGGAGGAACGCAGCGGTTAACAAAGCTAGCTGGTAAAACAAAGGCGATGGAATGGCTTTTTACTGGAAAAAGAATCTTGGCAAAAGAAGCTCTCCATTTTGGGATAGTCAACCAACTTTTTGCTAGTGAGGTTCTAATGGAAGAAACATTAAAAATGGCTAGACATATAGCCAATCAAGCACCGATATCTATTCGCTTAATAAAGGAATCGGTGCTGAAAGCGGTAGATGTCCCTCTTGAAGAAGGCATGGATTTTGAAAGAAAAAATTTCTATTTATTATTTTCAACTGAAGATCAAAAAGAAGGCATGAAGGCTTTTCAGGAAAAAAGAAGGCCGAATTTCAAGGGGAGATAGAGAATATAACATAATGCTAGGATTTAAAATGTTATGAATATTTCATTTTATATAGTAGAATTACTTCATAACGTAATTATTTCGACATTCTTTCTATATGAAATGAAGTGAGGATTGAAGGTACTTGAATACTAGATCAATGATTTTTACTTTATATGGAGACTATATATCACATTATGGCAGTAAAATTTGGATTGGAAGTTTAATTCGGTTATTAAGTGAATTTGGTCATAATGATCAATCTGTTCGGGCAGCTATTTCTAGGATGAATAAGCAAGGCTGGGTTCAGTCCGATAAAATCGGCAATAAAAGCTATTATTCTTTAACAAATCGTGGTCAAAAGAGGATTGATGAAGCGGCTAAAAGGATATTTAAACTTATGCCGGAAAAGTGGGATGGACAGTGGAGAATATTCATGTACACCATTCCAGAGGAAATTCGGACAGTAAGGGATGAACTTAGAAAAGAATTAGTATGGAGCGGATTTGGCTCCTTATCTAATAGCTGCTGGATTTCGGCAAATAATCTCGAAAAACAAGTTAATGAAATCATTGATAAATATGATATCAGTCATTATGTCGATTTCTTTATCGCCAAATATGAAGGGCCACATGATAATTTTCGTTTAGTTGAGAAGAGCTGGAACCTCGAGGACATTAATTCCAAGTATCAATTGTTTATTTCCGAATATAGTCAGAAATACATCATTGATAAAAATAAAATACAAAAGGGACAAATGTCCGATGCTGAGTGCTTTGTGGAAAGGACTAAGCTCGTTCATGAATATAGAAAATTTTTGTTTGTTGATCCGGGACTGCCTGAGGAGCTGCTTCCTGATAAATGGTTGGGCAGTCATGCAGCATCCTTGTTTAGTGAATATTATAAAGAGTTAGCAAAGCCAGCTTCCCGCTTTTTTGAAACTGTGTTTAGAGAAGGAAACGAGATTGAGCACAAAGATGTTAATTACGATGTGCTCGATCACCCGTATATTGTTGAATAGTTATGATGCCATTCGTCCTAGTATGAAAGAAGGGTGGATTTAAAGCATACAGAATAATTCTGTATGCTTTTTTTCTTGCTTCCAAAGTGATAATATATTAATCTAAATATATTAAATTTTTTGAATATTATTGACTGTTTACTTCGTAAAATGATAATATAACGATATATTTACGCTATCTACGTTATTTATCATATAAAAGATGCTTTATACATAGGTAGTCCACACTGCGATTTTTGCAGTGTTTAATATTTATTATAAAGAGGGGGTATTTCAAGATGAAAAGGTCTTTAAAAGTTTTATTCTTCCTATTGGCAGCAGTTCTGCTCATGCTTAGTGCATGTGGAAAAGAGGAGGCAGCCCAACCTGCTGAGGCTGAAAAAGGAAAAGAGGAAGCAGCCCAACCTGCTGAGGCCGAAAAAGAAAAAGAACAGGAAAAACAGAAGATTGGCATTACCCAGTTTGTTGCCCACCCTTCCTTAGATGCTGCAACAGAAGGATTTAAAAAGGCATTAGAGGATGAAGGATTTAAAGAAGGGGAAAATGTGGAATTTAACTTCCAAAACGCGCAAGCTGATATGAATAATACACAGACAATTGCCAATAACTTTGTTGGCGATAAGGTTGATTTAATTTTTGCCAATGCCACTCCAAGTGCAGTTAGTGCTCTAAATGCAACGAAGGATATACCAATTCTGTTTACATCTGTAACCGATCCAGTCGGAGCGGGTCTTGTAGAGGCATTCGATAAACCAGGCGATAACATTACAGGTACAACAGATAATCATCCGGAGGGTACCGCAAAGACCATTCATTTTATCATTGATGAAGCTGGAGCGAAGACGATTGGCGTCATTTATAATGCAGGTGAACAAAATTCTGAAGTGCAGGTTGCAGAAGTGAAGAAACTTGCTGAAGCGAAGGGTGCAACGATCGTTGAAGCCTCCGTATCAACATCTGCCGAAGTAAAGCAGGCTACTGAATCATTAGTAGGCAGAGTAGATGCCATTTATGTCCCGACAGATAATACGGTTGTTTCTGCTTTAGAATCTGTTATATCAGTTGCGGATAGCGAGAAGCTGCCGCTATTCGTTGGTGAGCTTGACTCTATGAAGCGTGGGGCGGTTGCAGCAAGTGGCTTTAGCTACTATGATCTCGGCTACCAGACTGGAAAAATGGCTGCAGAAATTTTAAAAGGTAATAAAAAGCCATCTGACATTCCGGTTGAACTTCCAAGCAGTTTAACATTAATGATTAATAAGAAAGCTGCTGAACAGCAGGGACTTGAAGTAAAGCAAGAATGGGAGAAAATTGCGGAGTTTTATGAAGGCGAATAACAGAGGGTGTGATTCATAATGTTCACGGCAGTATTTGGAGCGTTTGAAGCTGGAATTATCTATGCGATTATGGCACTCGGAGTTTATTTATCATTTCGAGTGCTGGATTTTCCAGACTTAACGGTAGATGGAAGCTTTGTAACAGGCGCGGCTGTTGCAGCGACAATGATTGTTAGCGGGATAAATCCATTTCTAGCCACTGTTTTCGCACTTATCGCTGGGTTTGCTGCAGGCTGTATTACGGGTGTCCTTCATACGTTCGGAAAGATCAATGCTCTCCTATCTGGGATATTAATGATGATTGCTCTTTATTCGATTAATCTCCGAATTATGGGGAAATCAAACGTTCCGTTATTGAATACAGAAACAGCTATAACAAATGTTAGAGATACTTGGGATAAAACGGGGTTAAACTCCTTTTTTAATAGTATTCTTTCTGCAGTGGGGCTTGGAGATAGCTTGCCAAGGACATGGGGTATATTAATTTTCATGTTGATTGTTACCTTTTTGATCAAATTCCTAACAGATAAGTTTCTGCAGACTGAAATTGGGCTGGCTATAAGAGCGACTGGCGACAATAAGCGAATGATTAGAAGCTTATCAGCCAATACAAATTTAACAGTCATTCTAGGACTTGGCCTTTCCAACTCCATGGTTGCATTTTCTGGAGCGCTAATAGCCCAGCAGGGTGGCTTTGCTGATGTTGGGATGGGCATTGGGATGATTATTATTGGGCTGGCATCAGTTATTATCGGAGAGGCGCTGTTTGGAACAAAAACGATTGCAAGAACAACTTTAGCGGTTATCGGCGGCGCAATTATTTACCGAATCGTTGTGACACTTGCTTTGAGGGTAGATTTCCTTGAGCCTGGTGATATGAAATTAATTACGGCAACGATCGTTATTTTAGCTCTCATTCTTCCAAAAATAATTGACTCTTCAAAAGAGAAAAAGAGGAAAGCGAGAAAACAAGCGGAAAGCTTGGCCATGAGTAATATCCCTTCGGATAGAAAGGAGGGGCCATATGCTTGAGCTCAAACACATTCATAAAATTTTTAATCAAGGAACACCTGACGAGAAAATTGCCTTAGATCGTATTCATTTAAAGTTAAATAAAGGAGATTTTGTTACCGTAATAGGCAGTAATGGGGCTGGAAAATCAACCTTAATGAATATGATCTCTGGCGTCATGATTCCTGACGTTGGCACTGTATCTATTGATGGACAGAATGTTACGATGATGTCGGAATACAAAAGAGCAAAGTTAATTGGGCGTGTGTTTCAAGACCCAATGGCTGGTACTGCTCCGAGTATGACGATTGAAGAAAATTTAGCAATGGCTTATTCCAGAAATAAGCAGAGAACGTTACGAAAAGGGGTTACGAAGAAAAGAAAAGAATATTTTCAAGAAGTGCTCCAAACGCTACATTTAGGGTTAGAGAATCGGCTCACGGCTAAAGTTGGATTGCTATCAGGAGGAGAAAGGCAGGCACTCTCATTATTGATGGCCACATTTACAGAGCCGGCAATCCTGTTGCTGGATGAGCATACAGCCGCCCTTGATCCAGCACGTGCAGAGCTCATTACGAATTTAACAAAGGAAATTGTAGAAAAATACAATCTGACGACATTAATGGTCACTCATAATATGCAGCAAGCTCTTGATTTAGGCAATAGACTAATTATGATGGATAAAGGTCAAATAATCTTGCAGGTAGAAGAGGATCAAAAAGGAAACTTGACGATCGAACAGTTATTAAATGAGTTTCAGAGAATTCGAGGTTCGAAAATGGCAAGTGATCGGGCTTTATTATCTTAATATTAAACATTAAAGGGATTAATTAGAGATTGTTCACTAATTAATCCTTTTTATTATGTAAGGACCATAATATAAAGAAGAAAGAATTTTTTAAAATTTTACAATTTATTGACTATTCATTATACGAAATGGTATCATATCGTTAATTAAACGTCATACTTATTATTGTATAAATTATGGAGGGATCGAATGAAACCAGGTTTAACGGCAGGTTATTCGGTTACGATCGAGGCAGTAGTGACTCCTGAAATGTTTGCTCAATTCGAAGGCAAAGTTGTTCATCCTACATATTCGACTGTGATGATGATCTACCATATGGAATGGGCATCTAGGCAAATCATCTTGCCTTTTTTAGAAGAGCATGAGGAAGGAATGGGGATTTCTGTTTCAGCTAAACATATATTTCCAGCCCCAGAAGGTTCTAAATTGAAAATAAAGGCGGTCCTAACTGAAAGGAAAGACAATAAGATTATGACCGATGTTTTTGTTATCCATGATACAAAGCTTATTGGCACAGGGGAGGTTAAGCAGGCAATCCTTCCGAAAACTAAAATTATGAGCAAGCTATTATAATGCTCGCAGTAGTTCACTTAATCTATCATTTTTTAAACGTGCAAACCTATTAGTAAAGCAAGTTTAAAGATGGCTATGGTTGTAAGCGTTAACATAATGTTTAGGGGGAATTGTTCATGAATTTGTTTTCGAAGATAAAAGACCATGAACAGGTTGTATTTTGTAATGATGAGTTAACTGGCTTAAAGGCTATTATTGCGATCCATAGTACAAAACTCGGTCCAGCCCTAGGCGGCTGCAGGATGCTCCCTTATTCAAGTGAAGAGGATGCACTGGAAGATGTACTGCGTCTTTCCCGAGGTATGACATATAAATGTGCTGCTGCGGATGTTGATTTTGGCGGAGGAAAAGCAGTTATTATTGGCGATCCTCATAAAGATAAGACACCGGAGCTATTCCGTGCGTTCGGACAGTTCGTAGAATCATTAAATGGAAGATTCTATACGGGTACAGATATGGGGACTTCACCAGATGATTTCATTCATGCATTAAGGGAAACAAATTGTATCGTTGGGGTTGATGAAGTTTACGGGGGAAGCGGGGACTCATCTGTGCCGACTGCACAAGGAGTTATTTATGGAATTCAAGCAACAAATAAGATATTAACTGGGGCTGATAATCTCAGCGGAAAAAGCTATGCGATTCAGGGACTTGGAAAAGTGGGATACAAGGTAGCTGAAAGGCTGCTGGAGGAAGGCGCGGATTTATACGTAACGGACATTAATCAGCAAGCAATCGATAAGCTGCTTTCTAAAGCAAAAACTTCCGGAGCAGCTGTTAAAGCTTTATCAAGTAAAGAGATTTATGGGGCAAACGCAGATATTTTTATTCCATGTGCAATGGGTGGAATAATTAATGACGATACGATACAGCAATTATCCGTAAAGGCCGTTGTCGGTTCAGCTAATAACCAGCTTTTGGAGCTTCATCATGCACAAAAGCTAATGGATAAAGGGATTATATTTGCGCCTGATTATATTGTTAATTCTGGCGGATTAATTCAGGTAGCAGATGAGCTGTATACACCGAATAAAGAAAGAGTCTTGCAAAAAACAAAAGCCATTTATAACTCTCTTCTCCATATTTACGAGTACGCAAATGCAGAAGGAATAACAACAGTGGAAGCAGCTAATCAATTTTGTGAAAGACGCATTGAAGCGAGAGCACGCCGGAATAGCTTTTTTTCTCACAAGAAACGTCCAAAATGGGAAGTGAGGACTTAACTTTTTTGCTGTAATAACAACATTAATAATGTGGTAATGATTATTTTATTTTTGTTTAGACCTAATAGTCTCTAAAAATATTTAGCAAAGGGTGAGAAAATGGACATTCAGTTTCCGATGCTTCAAGTAATGGATCCAAACGGACAAATAGCAGCATCAGAATATAAGGAGAAGATTACAGAGGAATTGGCCAGAAATTTTTATAGGCAGCTCGTAAGAATCCGCCTTTTTGATCGAAAGGCCGTGAGTCTCCAGCGACAAGGAAGGATAGGCACATATGCACCATTCGAAGGACAGGAAGCTTCCCAGGTAGGAAGTGCGCTTGCATTAAACGAATCAGATTGGATGTTCCCTACGTACCGTGATCATGGGGCAGCCTTCGTTTTTGGCCACTCATTAAGGAATATTCTTTTATTCTGGAATGGACGAAACGAAGGGTGTGTCCCTCCGGCTGGAAAAAAGATTTTTCCTCCAGGTATCCCGATTGCCACCCAGATTCCACACGCAGCCGGAGCAGCTTTGGCAGAAAAGAAAAAAGGAACGACCCATGCAGCCATTGCTTACTTTGGGGATGGTGCCACATCTGAAGGGGATTTTCATGAAGGGCTTAATTTTGCAAGTGTATTTAAAGCGCCGGTCGTTTTCTTTAATCAAAATAACCAATTTGCAATCTCCGTCCCAATCAACAAGCAAATGAATTCCAAGACCATTGCACAAAAGGGCTTAGCCTATGATATTCCGGGTGTCCGGATCGATGGAAACGATGTTTTTATTGTTTATTTTGAAACGTTAAAGGCATTGGAGAGAGCGAGAAAGGGTGAAGGACCGACATTAATTGAAGCTGTCACATGGAGATATGGGGCTCATACGACCGCTGATGATCCATCGAAATACCGCTGCCAAGTGGAGAGCAATGGCCGCCGATCAGAAACAGATCCTATTCTCCGCCTTGAAAGGTGGATGAAAAATGAAGGATTATATGATGAAAAATGGGTGCGTGATGTGGAAGAGGAAGCTACACATGAAATAGAAAAAGCGGTTGTGGAAATGGAAGATTTTCCGCCTGCTGACCCTGCTAATATATTTGATTATGTTTTTGCGGAGCCGACTTGGCAAATTACTCAGCAAAAAGAGGAGTATTTAAGATTTATAGGAGGTGAAGGGAGATGAGTACTGTGATCAAAACCAAAACGCTCACACTCATACAAGCTATTACCGATGCTCTGGATACAATGCTTGAGAAAAGGCCAGAAGTATTGCTGTTAGGAGAGGACATTGGAAAAAATGGCGGGGTATTTCGCGCCACTGAAGGTCTTCAGGAGAAATACGGGGCTGACCGGGTCATTGATACGCCTTTAAGTGAAGCGGGTTTCGTTGGCGCAGGAATTGGAATGGCGGTTAATGGATTTTTACCTGTCATTGAAATTCAGTTTCTTAGCTTTATTTATCCTGCCTATGAGCAAATTATGACACACGCTTCAAGACTAAGGATGAGGACAATGGGGCACTTTACTGTTCCAATGGTCATTCGCGCTCCATATGGTGCAGGTGTCAGAGCTCCTGAAATTCATTGCGATAGCCCGGAAGCTATATTTACCCATATGCCAGGAATAAAAGTTGTATGCCCGTCCAGCCCATATGATGCGAAGGGATTGCTTATTGCAGCGATTGAAGATCCAGATCCTGTATTATTTATGGAACCAATGAGGTGTTACCGTTCTGGCAGAGAAGATGTGCCGGAAGGAAAATACACGATAGAAATAGGCAAAGGAAAAAAAATGCTGGAAGGGGACGATGTGTCCATCATTACTTGGGGAGCTATGGTCCCGATTGTCATGAAAGCAGCGAAAGAAATGAAAGATCAAGGCATTCATTGTGATGTTATTGATTTAAGAACTTTATACCCGATCGATAAAGACATCATTGCTGAATCAGTTCAAAATACTGGCCGTACTGTTATTGTTCATGAGGCACATGCCACTGGAGGAGTTGGGAATGATGTATTAGCCATCATTAACGATACTTCATTTTTGTATCAAAAAGCACCTGTAGAGAGGGTGACTGGATTTGATACCCCTGTTCCATACTTTGGATTTGAAGATCATTATTTACCGACTGCTGATCGAGTGAAATTTGCTATTCATAAAGTCATGTCGTTTTAGGAGGGATGGAATGGAAGTCAAATTACATGATATTGGAGAAGGAATGACCGAAGCAGATATTAATTGCTTTTTAGTTAAGGCAGGTGATTTTGTCCGGGCCGATGAACCAATCATTGAAATCCAAACAGACAAAATGACCGCGGAAATTCCTGCACCGCGTACGGGATATATTCGAGAATTTAAAGTTGAAATAGGGCAGACCGTACCTGTTGGGACAACTTTATTAATCTTAGAAGAGGAAGGGAGCTTAAATAATCAATCTGTAGCACCCCCTAAAATGGTCGCCAATCATACTATGACTATTGCAAAAGACAATAAAAAGCGTATTCTTGCTTCACCTTTTACTAGAAAAATTGCGAGGGAAAACGGCATTCGTATTGAAAGTGTTAATGGTTCTGGACTAGCTGGAAGAATCACAGATGAAGATATTTATCAATTAATGGCTTCTTCACAACAACAGGAATCCGATAGAAGCAGCCAAAAAACAAGAAATGAGACAGTAGCACCTGCAGAACTATCCCCATTAAAATCAGACACCATTCCTTTCAGAGGAAGAAGGAAGCAAATTGCGAAAAAAATGATTCAATCTTTAAATACAATTCCCCATTGTACTCATTTTGAAGAAGTGGATGTTACCGAACTAATCCAATTTAGAGCTGAGTTAAAGAAAATCAATCAAACCATATCTGCAACTGCCTTTTTCATAAAAGCTTTATCTATTTGTCTATTAGAATTTCCTATTTTTAATGGTCGGCTTGACGAGGAAAATGAAGTTATTTATCTCCAAAAAGAACACCATATTGGTATGGCAGTAGATGCAGAAGAGGGTTTAATCGTTCCCGTTCTTCGACACGTTGAGAAGAAATCCATTCGAGTTATTCATGACGAAATGAAAATGTTAACGGAAAAAGCTTTAGCCAATCAATTAAGCATAATGGAAATAACCGGCGGAACATTTACGATTAGTAATGTTGGTCCTCTAGGTGGAAGCTTTGGGGCTACTCCGATTATTCAACATCCTGAAGTGTCACTCATATCCTTTCATAAGACGAAGAAAATGCCAATAGTAACAGATGATGATCAAATTGTGATCCGCTCCATAATGAATATTTCTATGTCCTTCGATCATCGTGTAGCAGACGGGGCGAGTGCTGTCCGTTTTACAAATCGGTTTTCACAATTAATTCAAAATCCAAAAATGCTTTTGCTGGAGTTGGTGTAAATGGTTGTCGGCGACCTTGCTCATGAACGTGATTTAATAATTATCGGCGGTGGACCAGGAGGATATCATGCGGCAATTCGAGCTGCTCAGCTTGGAGAATCGGTTACGCTGATCGAAAAGGGAGAAATCGGAGGTGTATGCCTAAATAAGGGCTGTATCCCGTCTAAAGTCCTGACCCATGGCGCTGCTAAATATGAATCCTTGATAGAAATGAATGAACTCGGAATTGAAGCTGGCAGTGTTAAGTTTAATATGGATAAGCTTCAAGCTTACAAAAATAAAACGATTAATCAGCTTCGAGATGGTGTCCTTTCCTTATGTAAAGCGAATAAGGTTGAAATCATTCGCGGATCGGCGTTTTTTCTATCAGAAGATCAGATTGGTGTTGAAAATGGGGATCAATATGATATTTATCGTTTTAACCATGCGATCATTGCTACTGGGAGCTCTCCGAAACCGCCGGAAGGAATACAAATTGATCATGAAAGAGTTCTAAATTCTTGGTCGATCACCAATCTTGAAATAGTGCCTGAAAAGCTTTTTGTTTATGGTCATGACTATATTGCCTTAGAAATAGCGATGGCCTTTAACGCTATTGGCTCTGAAGTTGTACTTATAAACGAACATGATGACTTCATGTTAGATTCATCGATAAACCGTGAGCTTATTCGAATATTAAAGAAAAAACATATTCAAGTACTCAAAAGCAACTTCATTTCAGAAGCATATACTAAGGATGAACAAGTAAGCATTTTTATAAAAAATAAGACAGGCACAGAAGAAATAACGGGTTCACATTTATTTGTTTCCGGCAGACAAATCCCAAACACAGATCAATTAGGGATTAATCGGTTAGGGATAGAAACTGCTAAAAACGGATTTTTAGTCGTTAATCACGAGTGCCGTACTTCTAAGAATCATATATTTGCCATTGGTGATGTGACAGAAGGTCCATGTTTAGCTGTTAAAGCCATTAAGCAGGGCAAGACAGCTGCAGAAGCAATTGCAGGTATAAGAACTGAGGCAGATTTGCGTTTTCTGCCAATCATAGCTCATACTAGCCCTCCTATTGCCTATGTAGGTCTAACTGAGGAAGAAGCCATTAGGCAAGGGCACTCAGTAGATACAGCGCATTTTCCATTATCTGCGAATGGCTATGCTGCCATCCTTGGAAAAAAAGAAGGAATGATTAAAGTAATTTTCGATAAGGATCATCATCTCTTACTTGGAATGCACATCATTGGATATGGGGCCGTTGAACTAATTTCCAGCGGAGTATTCTCGCTTGAAATGGCTGCAAGAGATGAGGATTTGCTGTTCCCCTTATACCCGCATCCAAGCTTAAACGAAGGGTTACTAGAGGCAGTAGAAGCAATAAAAAACCAAGCCATCCACCTACCTCCAAATTTGATGAAAAAAATAAAGGTTTAAATAGCACGTTCCTTTAATGCAGATGTGCATTATAGCTTTAACATGTACTCTTGAGAACATTGTCACTATTCATATAATATTAATTCAGAAAATTATAAATNNGGAAAGCAAGCAGAAAGTGGAGGATTTTTTTCCGGTAAAGGAAGTTGATTATTTAGAAATTTACTCGGGCAATGCAAAACAATCCTGTTACTTTTTTTGCTCCGCTTTTGGCTTTAAGCCTGTGGCATATTCTGGGCTTGAGACGGGTAATAGAGAAACCGTTTCCTATGTTCTTCAGCAAAGAAAAATTCGTCTCGTCATTACAGGCTCCTTAACCGAAGCGAGCAGAGTCTCATCATTTGTGAAAAAGCATGGGGACGGAGTAAAGGATGTTGCTTTAACGGTAGATGATGTGGAGAAAGCATATAAAGAAGCTGTTTCAAGAGGGGCAATTGAAATTATGCCTCCGTTCGAAATCGAGGATGAGCATGGTACTGTTAAAAAGGCTGTCATCGGAACATATGGGGATACGATCCACACTTTAGTAGAACGGAATAACTATAAAGGTGTTTTCATGCCAGGTTATGAACCAATTAATATGAATATACCAATTGAAGATGCAGGTTTTATTGGAATTGATCATGTTGTCGGCAATGTGGAAAGTATGGAAGAGTGGGTTAGTTATTATGCAAATGTTATGGGTTTTAAAGAGATGACACACTTCACGGACAAAGATATTAGTACGGAATATTCTGCATTGATGTCTAAGGTCATGCATAATGGCGGCAGAATTAAATTCCCGATAAACGAGCCTGCTGAAGGAAAACGTAAATCACAAATTGAAGAGTATCTAGAATTTTACAATGGACCAGGTGTTCAGCATCTAGCGCTTCTAACAGAAGATATTGTCAGTACGGTCAGCATACTTCGCAAAAATGGAGTAGAATTCTTGAATACACCTGCCGCCTATTATGATGAGGCTTTATCGAAGCGTGTCGGCAAAATTGATGAGGAAATTGAAAAGCTGAAAGAACTAAGTATTTTAGTAGATCGTGATGATGAGGGTTATTTACTGCAAATCTTTACGAAGCCAGTTGTTGATAGACCAACATTATTTATTGAAGTGATCCAGCGTAAAGGCGCAAGAGGATTTGGTGAAGGGAATTTCAAGGCTTTGTTTGAATCCATTGAACGAGAGCAGGAAAGAAGAGGTAATCTATAACCTTATGGTCAAAATCAAAACAAAAAGTATACTAGAAGAAATTCAATCATATCCCCTTGGGCTTTCGCCAGACGAAATAAAAGAGAAGTACAATCTAAATAGAGTGTGGAAAATGTCTGATAATGAAAACGTTTATGGGTGCTCACCAAAGGTAAAAGAAGCTATTCATCAGCATTTGCAAACGCTGCATTTATATCCGGACGGAAACACTTCCGAGTTAGTAAGCGGGCTCGCTTATTTTTACAACCTAGAGGAAGATCAGTTTTTCGCTGGGAACGGATCAGACGAAATCATTAGACTGCTTACCCGTGCTTATATTAACAAAGGTGATGAGGCTTTGATGGCTGACATCACCTTTCCCCGATATGAAACAAATGTTGTGATAGAGGGCGGGACTGCGGTCAAAGTCCCTTTGGCAAACGGAGTTCATAATTTATCAGCTATGCTTGATATGATTACACCAAAAACGAAAATGATATTTATTTGCAATCCTAATAATCCTACAGGAACGATTGTAGGAAAAGAGGAGTTAAATAACTTTATTGAAAACATCCCAGAAAATGTCCTAATCGTTCTGGATGAGGCTTATTACGAATATGCGACAACCGAGCAATATTTACAATCCATTCCTCTTCTGGAAGCGCATCCAAATTTAATCATTTTAAGAACCTTTTCAAAAATATATGGGCTAGCCGGGCTGCGTGTTGGGTACGGAATGATGCATCCATCTATTGTAAAAGAACTAAATAAAGTAAAAGAAGTGTTTAATGTAAATCAGCTAGCTCAAGCAGCAGCTGTTCGGGCAATAGAGGCCCAAGAGTTTATCACAGAATGTGCCGAAAAAAACGCTAAGGAAAGAATTTTTATCACTGAACAGCTGCGGAAATTAGAATTAGAATTTTTCCCTTCCGAAGCAAATTTTCTATTTGTTTATAGCCAGTATTCATTGTCAAAAGGGTTGATTTCGAATGGGTTTCTCGTAAGACCAATGAAGCTCAGCGGCTATGCTGATGCATTTAGATTCACTTTAGGCACAAGGGCTGATAATGTAGCTTTCCTTCAAGCACTTAGGCGAATCCTAAAAGATGGGCGGTGTGAGGATGGAAATAACACCAGGGAATCTTGAATGGAGAGAGGCATATAAGCTATTAGTTGGTTCTATTTTACCGCGCCCAATTGCTTTTGTTACAACGATAGATAAACAAGGGATTGTCAATGCAGCCCCATTTAGCTTCTTTACGGCCATTTGTGCGGATCCGATGCTGATTTGCTTCTCGCCAATGAGGAGAGGTACTGATGGAGCAAAAAAGGATACCCTTACGAACATTGAAGCCACAAAAGAATTTGTTATTAATATTGTCAGCGAGGATTTTGTAGAGAAGATGAATATGTGTGCAACAGATTTTCCCGCTGAGATAGACGAATTAGATGTAGCAGGCCTTACAAAATTAAACAGCCATATAGTAAAGCCACCAAGAATAGGAGAGTCCAAGATCCACCTTGAGTGTACGCTTTATGAGGCTCTTCACTTTGGCGAACAGGCAGGAGCCGGCAGTCTAGTAATTGGAAAGGTTGAACATGTTCATGTTGCTGATGAACTCTATGAAAAGGGAAGAATAAACTCGGAGAGATTAGAGCCTATAGGCCGGCTTGCAGGTCAAATGTATACGAAGCCATTGGCAGATACGTTTGAATTAATCCGTAAAATAAATCCAGGGTGATGATATGAAATTTGTAACCTTTCAAAAAGAGGACGGTTCTATTAGAGCGGGCTGGATGATTGATCATAGCCATGTGATGGATATGCATGAAGCCTCAAATGGAGTACTGCCTAAAGACATGCTTTCTTTTCTGGAAAACCATCCGTACTTTCTAACCTATATATCTTCTACACTATCAACTACAGATCATGGCGTGTATCCCCTAGAAAAAGTGATACTTAAAGCGCCACTGCCAAACCCTAAAAGCTTTCGAGATTTTTATGCATTTGAAGAACATGTAAAAAACGCTAGAGAAATCCGCGGTCTAGAGATGATTCCGGAATGGTATGACATCCCCGTCTTTTACTTTTCTAATCATTTAGCGATTAAAGGGCCGAATGAAATGATAAGTAGACCAAAACATTGTCATTGGCTTGATTATGAATTGGAAATTGCTTGTGTGATTGGAAAGGAAGGAAAGGACATTAAGGCTGAGAATGCGGACGACTATATTTTTGGCTATTGCATTTTGAATGACTGGAGTGCGAGAGACATTCAGAGAAAAGAAATGAAGGTCGGACTAGGTCCCGCTAAAGGAAAGGATTTTGCCACATCAATAGGTCCTTATATTGTTTCAAAGGATGAGTTAGAAAAGCACCGCATCGAAAATGGCTATGACTTATCGATGACAGCAAAGGTGAATGATGTTCTGCTTTCAGAGGGTAATATGAGTGATATTTATTATTCATTTGCTGAAATGATTGAAAGGGCATCAGACGGAGTAACCTTATACCCTGGTGACTTAATTGGTTCTGGAACAGTGGGAAGCGGCTGCATATTAGAGCTCGGGACAGATGTCCACCGCTGGCTGGAGCCTGGTGATGAAGTCGAACTAGAAATAACCGCACTCGGTGCTATAAAAAACATTATCGAATAAAGTGAGGTGGAAAAATGATTTACAGGCAGATGGGGAAAATCCCTCACAAGCGCCACACGATGTTTAAAAAAGAGGACGGCAGTCTTTATAGAGAACAAGTTATGGGAACAAAAGGCTTTTCTGGAACTCAATCAATTCTTTATCATCATTACATGCCAACAGAAGTAGTCCGTTCGGAACTAATCGGCAAATATTTGCCAGAGTATGAGGACCAAGCACCACTAAAGCACAGGCATCTAATGACAGATAAGCTTCAGAAAAAAGGGGATGCGCTAAAAGCGAGAGAATATTTATTAGGGAATGATGATTTGCTTATTGGCACAGCAAAAATAAATCAGCCGATGAAAAGTTTTTACCGGAATGGTGACGGGGATGAAATGATCTTCATTCATTATGGAACTGGGGTTATTGAGACAATGTTTGGAACGATTACTTATTGTCCAGGGGACTATGTAATGATCCCGATCGGTACTATTTACCGAGTCATTCCGGATGCGAATGAAGAGACGAAGGCATTGATTATTGAGTCTTTTAGCCAAATTGTTACACCGCGAAGATATCGGAATGAGTTTGGGCAATTATTGGAGCATAGTCCATTTTGTGAGCGGGACATACGCGGGCCAGAGTTTTTAGCAACTTTTGATGAAAAGGGAGAATATGAAGTTATTACAAAGACGAGGGGCTATCTTCATTCTCATGTGCTGAATCATCACCCATTAGATGTTATTGGGTGGGATGGCTATCTCTATCCATGGGTATTTAATATAGAAGATTTCGAGCCGATAACGGGAAGAGTGCATCAGCCGCCGCCTGTTCATCAAACGTTTGAGGGACATAATTTTGTTGTCTGCTCCTTCGTTCCAAGATTGTTCGACTATCATCCTGAATCCATTCCCGCACCCTATTACCATAGCAATGTAAATAGCGATGAATTACTTTACTATGTAGAAGGGAATTTCATGAGCAGGAAGGGGATTAATAAGGAATCGATTACTCTTCATCCGAGCGGGATTCCTCATGGGCCTCATCCAGGTACGACAGAAGCAAGTATCGGGAAGAAGGAAACACTTGAATTAGCTGTTATGATTGATACGTTTAAGCCTCTCCGCGTGGTCAAACAAGCTTTAGCAATTGAAGATGAGAAGTATATGTATACTTGGGTTTAATTAGATACAAATAATAAAGACACACATTCATTTAAAACAATATTACTTTCACAATCAATTAAAAAATCCCGATTTTTCTTTTCAAATTGAGAAAATTATCGGGTTTTTTTAAATTTTTATTAACTCAAAAAGAATCTACTTCTAAATCCTCTATCAACATTTAATACAAAATTTTATGAACATGGATT
>NZ_JBALNX010000093.1:0-925 GCF_036962035.1 Bacillus sp. JJ1773 | reverse complement strand
TTATTGCAGAAACGCAAGAAATAGCAGTTCAGCTAAATACCTTTTTAGAGAAGTGAAAAATTTACTTGGGAGTAAAAATCGTGTTATGAAAAATTTCATGAATGAGCTTAATAACACATCAAAGACGCCAAAACACAATCTGCGTTATGTTGTGTTAACCTTCGTTTTGGCAATAAGCATTATGTTTTTTGTCTTAAATGAAATATTGATTGAAAATGAACAAATAACAACAACAGAACAACAGTCTCCAACAAAAATGGATTCAGATTTATTAAAACCCACAGTTTTTTTTGAACAAAGTAACCTATATATTGATGGAATTACTTTAGCCGACTCACAGGAAAGAGTAATAGAGCGTTTAGGTGAAAAATATTCAATAGAGCAAGAGGATGGCAGCGGGGCGGATATTGTCATGGATTATGATGGGGTTGCGAGATTTTATTTTTTAGAAGATAAATTAGTCCAAATATTATTAATGAAAGTAGATAAAAAGTACTTTGACCAATTATTTGCTGATTATAAAGGATTTAAATTTACATCATCATCTTCAATAATAAATACGGATTATGATGACCGTTATATTTACTCGAAGGAGACGAATCAAATATTAAAGGCAACAACGAACGTTCCTAACCGAGATCTTTATTTATACCTAGGATATGCTGGTCCAGAACTCATGGATAATCCAGATTTCATAAAGATGGAACTCAATTTAGAATAGATCCAACCCTTTGTAAGGAAGTAGATAAGAATAAGAAAAGCCCTCCTAAACAAATAACAGGTCCAGTTGATGGGGAGAAATATGCTAAAAACAATGCAAATAAAATTGTCGTTCAATATCATTCTCTCTACCAATATTATACTATTATTTATAAATAATTTGTAGACTACTCTTTCTGTAATTCTATACTATAATGTTATACAC